>JBEDBF010000010.1:0-20059 GCA_041177405.1 Chloroflexota bacterium
GATGAGTCCGCTTCCGCCGCTCGCGAGCACCGCGCGAAAGACGGGACGTGGCGCATGTTGCAGCTGATACAGGCGCTTTCCGAAAAACCCGCGAGGCTTACGACCGCCGCTCATCTCAGCGCTGAATGATTTCAATCGTGGGGCGCTTCGGCAGGCTCTCTGGCGTGTGCGCTGCGATGAGAGCGAGTAGCTCGAGCATGCGGGCCACCTCCTCGTCGGTGTTCCAGAAGCCCCACGACGTGCGCAGCGCAGGGAGCGAGGCGGGGCGGGCCGCAGTGGCTGCGACGCCAGGGACGCGGCGCGTGATCGCAAAGGCGCGGCGGCTGAACTCCTCAACCAGCTGCGACGCCTCCCATCCACGTACGCGGAGCGCCACGAGCGTGGCGTGACGCCCAGGACCGGCAAGGAGCTCAACGCCAGGAATCGCGGCGGCGCCAGCGGCAAAACTTCGCGCGAGGCGTCCCGCACGAGCGACCGCCCACGGGAGCCCTACCTGCATGGAGAGCCAGCCAGCGGCGCGTGCGGCACCAACGAGCGCTGGCCGCGCAAAGCCTGAGGTTTGGAAGCGGCGTGCGTCGTCGTACATGAGGCCAACTCCGTCGAGCGCCGGTTCACGAAATGCAAGAAAACCGGCGATCGGCGACTGCATCAGACCTTCGCTCAGTGCGCGGCGCGAGAGACGGAGGCCGGCGAGCCCTTCGATGCCGAGGAGCCACTTCTGTGAAGGAAAGGCGAGCGCATCGGGATCCAGTGCATCTGTTGCGTCAAGCATTGCGCCTACGGACTGCGCCCCATCAACGATGCTGATGATCCCAGCAGCGCGAGCGAGTGGAAGGATGCTCTCAAGTGGAAGGATACGACCGCTGATCCAACTCACGCGTGAGATCACGATGACGCGTGTTGGTGCCGTCAGCAGCTCCGATACGCGCGCAACGATCTCCTCATCTGTAGCCGCCGCACCGTGCGCATCTCGAGCGCTGACCGTTGCAATGCCGATTCCTGTGCGCTGCGCGAGGGCTGCAAGACTGCCGCGGATTGCCGGGTACTCTTCATCGAGTGTGACCACGCGATCACCAGGCTTCAGCCCTGCTGCAAGTACGCTCCGCATCACCGCCTCTGTAGTGCTGTGCGCCACCGCAACAAGTTCCAGGTCAGTGGCCAACACAGATGCGAAGACGCCACGCAGCTCGTCTATTCGAACTTGAACATCATCCATCAGGTGCTCTGAGCCACGTCCAGTAGCGAGCTCCTGCTCCTGTACCTGACGCACCGCCGCATCGACTTCACGCGGGATCGGACCGACACTCCCCGCATTGAGATAGATCCCCGCCGTGGAGGCTGGGATCGCGGCGCGAAGCTCGGCCACCTTCCCCGCCTCATCTGTGGAGGTCGCTGCCGCGCGAAGGAGTGATGCCGGGGTGATCGGTTCAGTCATGTCCTACGCCTTGCATGTGTTCCTGCCTCTCATCCGCAACCCTATTCACAACGGCTCTCTAGTGAGGCGAGGGTTGCCGCCTGATCTGGCCCCAAGTCTGAACGAAGTCGCGTGATCCGTGGCGCGCGGAGGGTGAATCCCGATGCAGTGCGCTCACTTCTACGTACCGCATCAAAGGCGACCTCCGCCACTTGCCGCGGCTCAACACTGCGATACGAGCCGAGTTGCGCAATCGTGTGCAGTTCAAGCCACTTGCTGAGCAAGGCAACCTCTGCGTCAGGCAGAGAGACGGTGGCACGACCGATCGTTGCAAGCCTCCCTGAGAGATCGTCCCGAACCGCAAAGGTGCACTCGGAGAGGAGTGCGCGACGGCGGCCGAGTCCCGGCTCTGCACCAACGATGATGACGTCGAGGGTGTCGAGTGAACGCTTCACCTTCAACCATCCTGAGCCACGGCGGCCTGGCGCATAGGGTGCATCCGGGGCCTTCACAACAAGTCCCTCACACCCACGTTGCCGCGCATGGATGAACGCCGATTCAATCTCATCAGCGCCATCAGCGCGGACGCAGGTTGCGATGCGAATCATGCCGCCGCTTGCGTGCTCCAACTGCAGGGCCTCCAGCCCAGCACGACGTGTCTGATACGGCTGCTGAATCAGTGGATCACCGCCCTGTGCCAAGAGATCAAAGGCGATAAAGACTGCGGGTGTTCGCTCCTGCTCCGCGAGGGTCTGCGCGCCACCGGTGAGACGCGAGGTGAGCACGCTCGATGGAAGTGGTCGCCCATCGCTCCACGCCACGATCTCTCCGTCAAGGATTACGTTCGCACCGGTCGCGAGCGCCGCGGCGGCAATCTCGGGGAACGCCACCGTCACGTCGTGAAGATCCCTCCCGAAGAGTGCGGCGCGCTCGCCATCAACATGGAGTTGCGCGCGGATTCCGTCGTACTTGTCTTCAACGGGAACCGCGAGTGCCGAGCGCCCGGCGAACTCGGGGCGCTCACTCAGTCGCTCAATCACCTCTGGGACCCCTGAGGTTGCGGCGGCAAGCATCGGCGGGATCGGGTGAAAGAGCTGCAGCCGCGCCTCAGCAAGTCGACCACTTCGAGCGAGGAGCGCCACTCTCCCAGGATCCCCTTCAAGAAGCATCGCCCAGCGAACCGCTGCAGGGTCCGCGTTGAAGGCGGCGGCGATCGCCGCCTCGAGGAGTCCGTCTCGGAGGCCGATGCGAAGGTCGCCGACGAGCGCGCGCACAAGGAACTTCGCGGCGATCGGCGAGCAGCCGTAAAAGAGTTGCACAAGCAGATCGTGTCGGCGCTGGCCGCTGGATGAGGAGATCGCTTCAAAAGCCGCAGGGAGTGCTCGCAACTTCGGGGCGGCACTCGTGTGTGCGGCGGGCAGCGTACCCGTTGCTTCGGCGAGTGCTTCACTGCGCACCTGCTCACTTCGTTCTACCGCTTCAAGCGCCGGCCCTGCGAGCGGACGCTCTGACTCAAAGAGATCCTCCACTGCGCGACCCAAATCTCCGCCGTCATCCAGCAGTTTTGCGAGTGATCCAGCGGGTGCGCCTGCAACCGCTTCTACCGCCTTCGCAATCGTCCCCCAGGCGAGAGTCCCGCTCTCCACCATGCCGCGGCTCCCCATGAGTCGCGCGGCGATTTCAAGGTCTACTTCGTCTGCGTGCTGAAGTGCAGCGGCAAGGTGATGCACCTTCTCAGAGGTTCGTGTTGCACTCTCAATGCGCTGTGCGACGCTCGCCCAACGATTCACACGCGCTCCCGCTTCACTAGTGGTTGCCTAGTTGCGGCGTTCACGAAGCGCACGTGGATCGGCACTCCATGGGCGAATCCCTTCCGCAAGGAGGAGCCGCTCGCGCTCAAGGTGTCCCTCAAGCGCGACCAGGCGCGTGCGCGCATCGGGCGCCTCAAGGAGCGACTGGCGTTGCGCGTTCGATAGTTGCACCACGCCGCCGACAATGTGCGAAAGGCTGACCGGATCTTCCGCGCCAGAGAGGCGAGTGATTGCCGTTGCGAGGAGGTCATCCGTTTCGTCCGTCGCCTCGCCGTCCTCGTTGTCTGAATCTTCAAACTCCACTCCTTCGCCCTGATCTCGGAGCGAGTCGCTTACCGCACTTGACGTCAGGAGGAGTTTCTCGATTTCGCTGACGACCTCTTCGGAGAGGTGACCCCCCTCCTCCTCTGCAAGCGCCTCATCGATCGCCTCGGCGGTCACTTCATCGCTGAAGTCCTCATCGTCGTCGTGCTCGCCGTCCGCTTCGTCGTCGTCCTCTTCATCGCCGTGGTCGTGTACCCCTTCGCCACGAAGCAGCTCAAGGTAGTCGACGAACCCTGCAGAGACGCGCTCTGCAACTGCCATCAACTCTTCGCGTGACCCGCCTGCAGGTTCGTCAAGGATCTTCACTTCGGCGCGCAGGTATGGCGCGTCGCGATCGAGGCGGATCACATGGAAGCGCGATGTGCCAAGCGTGACAAGATCCCAACGACCATCAACGTAGCGTGTGGCCTCGCGGATGTCCGCGATCGTTCCAATAGATGCGATCTCGCCGCCGTTGATATTGATCACGCCGAACGGCGTGCGCGACTCCATGCAACGCTTCACCATCAGTCGATAGCGCGGCTCAAAGATGTGCAGTGGAAGCGCAACGCCCGGGAAGAGGACGAGGTCCAACGGGAAGAGCGGGATCAGTGACGCGCGTGGCGGTGTGGGGAGCGTCTCGGCCTGACCTTCGGGCTCGCGCCCGTCGCGTGCGGGATCCCCGTTCAGGGGAGGCTCAGTGGCTACAGGCGGAGGGTGCGCCGGCCGATTCCGCCGTGCGGAAGCTCGAACCGCAGCCGCAGCCGCCGACCGAGTTGGGATTCTCCACCGTAAAGCCAGCGCCCATCAGTGAATCAACGTAATCAACAGAAGAGCCGATCACGAGCGGAACCGACTTCTCATCGAGGTACACCTTGACGCCATTCGTTTCAAAGATCTGATCATCCGCATTCGCCGTCTCTTCGACCATCATGCCGTAGCGATATCCGGAGCAGCCACCAGAGATGATGTAGACGCGAAGTCCAATGGCGGGATTCGTCTCGCCCTTGGTCAGGTCGCGGAACTTGGCTGCAGCAGCATCGGTGAGAACGAGTGGCGTTGCGGGCTTCTCAACTGGCGTGCTCGTTGCCGTCTCCTGGTTCAACATCACTGCCTCCTGCTCTCCTGGTGGCGCCGTGCGCCTAGATCAGGATTCTACCCGCTCGACGAGCATGGCGATCCCTTGGCCCACCCCCACGCACATTGAGGCGATCCCGAAGCGGCTCCCGCTCCGCTTGAGCTCCCGCGTGAGCGTGACCAGCATTCGTGCGCCAGAGGCGCCGAGTGGGTGGCCAAGCGCAATGGCGCCGCCGTGGATGTTGGTGGTGGCCGGGTTCAGACCGAGTTCACGGATGCAGGCGACCGCCTGACTCGCAAATGCCTCGTTCAACTCCACGCGATCGATCTCGTTCACACTGAGTCCGGTGCGTTCGAGCAACTTGCTGATTGCAGGGATTGGCCCAATCCCCATCACGGAGGGTTCGACGCCTGCAACTGACGTTGCAACAACACGGGCGAGCGGCTTGAGGCCCAGCGCGCGTGCGCGTTCAGACTCCATCAGAAGAAGTGCCGCCGCGCCGTCGTTGATTCCAGACGCGTTTCCCGCAGTGACACTCCCGCCCTCCAAGAATGCGGGGCGCAGCTTTGCAAGGCTCGCCGCATCCGTATCTGGACGTGGATGCTCATCTTTATCAACAAGAATCGGTTCACCCTTCCGCTGAGGGATCGTGACTGGAACGATCTCCTCAGCATGCACGCCACTCCCCGCCGCTGCCGCCGCTCGTCGCTGCGACTCAAGGGCAAATGCATCTTGATCTTCACGCGAAACGTTCCACTTGCTTGCAACGCGCTCTGCAGTCTCACCGAGAGAGATCGTTGGAAATCGTTTGTCAAGGCGTGGATTTACAAATCGCCATCCGATCGTGGTGTCAACGAGTTCGCGGTTGCCGCGTTCAAATCCGCTCTCAGGCTTCAACGTCACGAGCGGCGCACGGCTCATGCTCTCCACACCGCCAGCGATCACCACATCGGCATCACCAACGGCGATCGCCTGGGCCGCACTCGCCACCGCCTGAAGGCCAGAGCCGCAGAGTCGATTCACCGTCTGGCCGGCAACCTCGACGGGGAGCCCCGCAATCAGAAGCGCCATGCGTGCAATGTTGCGGTTATCTTCGCCCGCCTGATTCGCGCAACCGAGGATGACGTCATCAATTGATGCGGGATCAATCCCGCTGCGCGCAACGACCGCTTCGAGCACGGTGGCGGCGAGGTCGTCGGGGCGCACCCCTGCAAGCGCACCGCCGTATCGACCGACCGGGGTGCGAACCGCCTCGACGATCCACGCCTCGCGGAGAGGTCGTCCAGGTGCGACAGAGGTGGTGCGCTGCGTTGCCATGCGGAGAGTCTACGCCCAGCGCTCCGCTACGATGGGGGCATGACAACATCGAGCGGCCAAGCACCAGTGCAGACGAGTGAGACCAGGCTCCCGACGGTGATCAGCGCCCTGCCGGGCGGCCTCCCCTCGCTGGACGAACTCTTCGCCTTCGCCGCTGAGGCGGAGCGCCGCTTCCGCACCCTCCGACTGCGCATTGAAGATCGCAGCGTCACCACTCGCGGTGAGAGCCATTCGCGAACAGAGATCCTGGTGGATCGTCCACGTGTACGCGTCACCACATCATCCGGTTCCGCCTATGAGGTCTGGAGCACCGACGGCGCCACCATCGAGCAGTACAACGCCGCAAGCAAGACCGCGACGCGCCGACCTCACCGCGCCCCGCCATCGGGACTCGATGACGCAGAGCTCCCCGCGACTGCAAGCCACCCGCTGACGCTCGGGCCGCTCCCGGGGAAGGGCTGGGCGAGCACCTTCCTTCGCCCCGCACACTTCTGCGCCAACACGTTGCGCAGCGGCACACTCGGACCGATCCACGAGTCAACGTATCTGGATCGCGCGGCACTGATCGTCGAGTCTGCCGCGCCACGTGTGATCGACCGCGTTGGCGACCACGCCACCTTCCGCTATCGGGTCACGTTTGATCGCGCAACGGGGATCCTCCTCGCAGTGAGCGAGATCCATGATGAGCGCGTCGTGCGAGAGGCACAGGTGAGTGCGATCACGCTGGACGCACCGATCCCCGAGAGCGAGTTCGTCATTGAGATGCCGGAGGGCGTCACGAAGATCTATTGATGATGCACGGAGGTTCGAGGAAGGCGCAGTAGTTGCCGCGGGCAGTAGTTGGAGGGGTCAATGGCCGAATTCAACGGTTCCTTCAAGCTCAACAGGAGCGCTGCACAACTCCTCGAGGCGAGTGGGAACCCCGCAACGATCGCCTCGCTCCTTCCAGGATGCGAAGCGCTGCATCGCATAGACGCAGAACACATCGAGGGCCGGCTCGCAACGGAGGTTGCCGGAATTCCTGTCACCGCCGCGGTCTCGGTGCGACGCACCGTAGAGATGCTCGCCGACGGCGCTGCGCGGCTCCACTTGAGACTCAAGGTTCGTCCAGACATTGGCGGACACGCCGTGGTCGCAGCCATCATTGACCTCAACCCAGTGGCGGGTGACGCGAACGCAACCGATGCGTCATGGCGTGCATCAAGCGAACTCGATCCGATGCTTGCGGTGATGGCGGGGCAACGCGTTGAGGAGTTCCTGCGCGCCTCCATGCAGCGCCTGATTGAAGGACTCGGCGCGACGCGTTAGGCCGCGCGGATACCGCGTTAGGCGAAGAGCGCAGCGCGCACGGCGAGCGCAAGGATCAGCGCGAGCGTTGCGATCGTCAGCACCCAGCCGGCCCGAAAGAGTGCGCGGCCGCGGTTGATTGGCCACCATGCTGGAACAGATCTCGCAATGCGAAGCCCAGCCTCACCCATGGCGATGAAGAGTGGGATCGCGCCGATCAGCACAGGAACCTTGACGATTGGATCTGACCAGCTCGCACCGAGATTGAGCGCGCTGATGACGATCGTTCCACAGAAGAAGCCGATCACACTCAGATAGATGTATGCGCCGCGCAGGGGGGTCGGCGCCTCTTCGGCCACATACGCTGGAAGTCCGTCATCCGCGAGTGGAACCTCTTGCCGGTCGAGGATGATCATGCCCGGTTCATACCGTTCGTCGTGAAGCACGCCGCGCAGCAGTGCCTCGGCGTCAGGCGCCTCTTCCTCCAGCGGCTCAGCGAGCGGTCGCTGTGGCTCTCTACGTTCTGGCTGCGTTTGATTTCTCGCGTCGCTCATCGACGCGCAAGAAGGAAGCCGACGACCGCGAGCACGATCCCCGCAACGCGCGCGAGCGTGACGGGGATCTGTGGCGCCCCGAGCAGTCCGAAGGCATCAATCGCAAGTGCGGCGGCAAGCGAGCCGAGGATGTAGATCAGCGTTGCCTCCGTAACCCCAAGGATCGGAACCACGGTGGCGAAGCCGGTGACGATCAGTACCCCGAAGAGTCCGCCAGTCAACAGGAGCGGTGGAACCTGCGTCGCCTCAGCGAGCTGCATGCGGCCGCTCACGACACCGATCACGAGCAGGACGGCGAGGCCGCCGATGAACGAGACGGTGGCCGCAGTGATGGGATCCGTGCGACGACCCAACTCGGCATTCACGACCGCCTGCACCGATGAGGCGACGCCCGCGGCAAGGATGAAGAAGCCGAGTGCGATCAGTTGCATGCGCGTCTTCCCCTTTTGGCTTGACACATGAATCCCGTGCTGAGGGAGCTTATTCGCCTGCGGCGCGAGTGAAACCCTCTTCGCCGCCCCACGACCGAAGCTTCTCGAGGTGCACCCACGGCGCAACGCCCGCAACGCGCGTCACGAGCGCAAGGAGATCTTCATCACTGACGCTCTGCGTCGTATCGCGCGAGATGAATCGAGCGCGGAAGAAGCCCACGTGGTCAAACGCAGGCGCCGCCTTCGGCCAGACCACCACGCCACGGGAGGAGACCATCCGTAAGTCAAAGCTCGGGCCAGAGAGTGCGGCTAGCTTTGCGCCAATCTCCGCAGGGGGAAGGAGCGACTGTACAAAGATGTCAACGCCAAGCACCATTGCGGGTCCAACTTCTGCGAGACGCTTCTCACCGGCAACCCAACGTGGGTGCGGCGTCAGGCGCTTTGCGCGCGGGCGACTCGCTGCAGTTGGAACGCTTGTCGGTGCGCGACCAAGGCTCTCAATCACCGCATCCGTGAATCCTGTGGTGCTCACCGCCGCCTCAACATCGCCGCCCTGCTGGCGCACCACATCCTGTGGCAGCGCCTTCCCATCTTCAAGCGTGGCGAGCACTGCGTCCTCCACCTGATCGGCGAGTTCCAGTTCTCCGATGTGGCGAAGCATCATGGTTGCGGAGAGGATGAGCGCAGTTGGATTGATGACGTTCTTCCCAGCGTACTTTGGTGCAGAGCCGTGCACCGCCTCGAAGATTGCCACCTCGTCGCCGTAGTTTGCGCTTGAAGCGAATCCAAGCCCACCAACAAGACCTGAGGCGAGATCGCTGATGATGTCGCCGTGGAGGTTGGTGGCAACGATCACATCGAACTGTGCAGGATCCTTCACCATCTGGTGCGCAACGTTGTCGATGATGAGGTGGTTGGCCTCAACGGGCGCGTACTCTGCCGCGAGTTCCTCGCCAATCCTCTTGAACATCCCTTCGGTGAACTTCAGGATGTTCGCCTTGCTCGCCGTTGTCACTCTCTTGCGGCTCTCGCGGAGCGCGAGTTCGTACGCGAAGCGGATGATCTTCTCCGAACCCTTTCTCGTAATCAGTTTGACCGCCTGGGCCACATCATGCGTCTGCAAGTGCTCGATGCCTGCGTACAGGTCTTCAATGTTTTCGCGCACGATCACCATGTCGACCCCTTCGCCCTTGTATCGCGTTGGGATCCCGGGTAGTTCACGTGCGGGGCGCACATTCGCATACGTCTCAAACAGCTTGCGTAGGGTGACGTTCGCACTCTTCTCGCCGAATCCGACTGGCGTCTCTAGCGGCCCCTTCAGGGCGACGCGGGTGCGCTCGATGCTGTCGCGCGTCGCCTGGGGGACGCCAGTCTGATCACCCTTCAGGAACACTGAGGCTCCGGCCTCGGCCTCCTCCCAGTCGAAGGCAACCCCGCCGCGCGCTGCGGCGGCATCAAGGATGCGTCGGGTGGCGAGGGCGACCTCGGGGCCAACCCCGTCGCCAGGGATGATCGTGACGGCGTGCCTGCGAAGGGTGCTCATCTGCGCAGGATAGCGATCAGCGAGAAAGTCGCCCGCTGGCCCGATCCGCTGCGATCAGTCGCCGCAGCCCACCCACTCCCGCATCGATCACTCGGTTGATGTCGCAGGCGGCCTCTTCGTCAGCGGTCATTGGTCGCTGCTCCGGGTTTCCCAAGATCAGCATGGTGCCGCCAGCGCGCGCGCCGAGTGTGGCGGCAACGATGAAGAGTGTGGCCGCCTCCATCTCGGAACAGATTGCGCCCCCCGCCATCCACGCCTTCCAGCGTCGCTTCAAGTCATCTGCGATCGGCATGCGCTCTGGTGCGTGTTGTCCGTAAAACGAATCTTTCGATTGCGCCACGCCAACATACGAAGGGAAGCCACTCGCCAGCGCCGCCTCCCGCAGCGCAATAGTTACGTCGAGATCTGCAACTGCAGGAAATTCTATTGGCAGATAGTGGCGACTCGTCCCTTCATCACGGATTGCGCCGCTGATGACGCCGAGTGAGCCAGGCTTGATGTGCGGTTGCATCGAACCCGAGGTGCCGACGCGAATGAATGTATCAACCCCAATATCGTGAAGCTCCTCCACGGCGATTGCGGTAGAGGGACAGCCGATCCCCGTTGACGTGCACGCAACAGGGACGCCATCCAGTTCGCCGACCCACGTGGTGTATTCGCGTCGCTGCATCACGAGACGCGGGTTGTCGAACCGACTCGCGATCGCCTCAACGCGACCAGGATCGCCAGGGAGAAGTGCATAGCGGCCGACCTCGCCCTGCTTCAGGCCAATGTGATGCTTGCGTCCGTCCTTCTCCGTTGCTGCCATCAGGTTCTCCTTTTCGCCAGATATGGGGCGGCAAGTGCCGCGGCATCATCTCGACTGAGATAGCTGCTCTGTGTTCCGAGTCGCTCCACACTCGCAGAGGCGCAGGCAACAGAGAGTTTCGCCGCCTCGACGGGGGTGAGTCCGCTCGCAAGGCCGAAGGCGAATGCGCCGAGGAAGGCGTCGCCCGCCCCTGTGGTGTCGACAACCTTCGCCTCAGGCGCTGGGATGTTGACCAGCTCTTCACCGGGGATTGCGATCACCGCCCCCGCAGATCCGAGCGTCACGATCAGTTTCGTCCCTGACGTTGTGGCCGCCGCCTTGATGCGCGCGCTCGCGCCATCGCCACGCGGTTCGCCGCCGAAGATGGTGGCGAATTCCGTCTCGTTGGGAGCGAGCCAATCGGTTGCCGCGAGCAGGTCGGGGTCCAACTCGGCGGCGGGAGCCGGATTGAGCAGCGTGGTGATCCCCGCGGCGCGCGCGGCGCGGAATGCGGCGAGTGTCACATGCTGTGGGATCTCAAGTTCGCCCACAACAATGGAGGGCGCAAACTCCCGCACCGCCTCCTCCGCCACTGCGGGATCGGTGCTGTTGTTTGCACCAGGGATAATGATGATTCGGTTCTTCCCTTTCGCATCAACCCAGATCGGCGCCACACCACTGCTCCCTTCAACCGTGCGCATCCAGGTGGTGTTGATCTTCTCTTTGGCGAAATTCTCCATGTGCGCCGCTCCGTAGGCGTCGCTCCCCACGGCGTTCACCATCGCCACTGGGGCACCGAAGCGTGCCGCCATCACCGCCTGGTTGGCCCCCTTGCCGCCGAATCCCATCTGGAAGCGATCGCCAACGAGCGTCTCACCCACTTCGGGGAGCCGTTGCGCGTAGGCGATCAGGTCCATCATCGTGCTGCCAACAACCAGGATGCGTGGTTCGCTCATCTTTCACCTTTCGCCCCATTTGAACCACGCACACGGCGCGGCGAGTCTGCGATGATGATGCCGCCTTCGCGCACTCTGTGCACAGCGTGTCGCGGCGGAGCGCCGCTACGGAGGCTGACCACGATGAATCCTGACGAGAGCGGTATGGGGGGCGTGATGCGCGAGAGCCAGATCTGGGAGAGCCCAGTCCTACAGTCGGTTCTCCCTGTGGTGGATGCCCCGCAGCACGTGCGCATCTCTGAGGAGGCGATTCGTCGGGTTGCACGCTGGATGGCGTACGAAGAGTTCTCCCCCGTTGGTGGTGGGCCAGCTGGACCTTTTGATGTTGGCCCGAATCCGGATCGAATTACGGACATGACCATGCTCATCAATACGCTCAACTTCGCGTTCACCGACTTCTCGACCTCCGTAAAGTTTGAGACTGAACTAGACGGCGTGACATACGTTGATAGCGAGGCGATGGTTGCCTGCATGTACCGGGCCATCAACGCCGGTCAACCGCTGCTCACCGGAGCGTGGGCGTCGCGCGTCACACGCGACGAACTCGCAACAATCTTCCAGGGAAACATTGAGATGCCGATGCTCGCAGAGCGTGCCCAGATCCTTAATGACGTTGGCGCAATCCTTGTTGATCGCTACCAAGGGTCTTGGCACCGCTGGGTTGCCTCGTGCGCCCCATCGCTCTATGCCAGCGGCGATGGCCTCTTGGAGCGTCTCCCCGCTGAGTTCCCGCGCTTCCACGATGTCAGCAGCTGGCGCGGACACGAGATCAAGATTGCAAAGCTGGCGCAGCTCGGCCTCTGGTCGCTTCACCTTTCACTCGCGCGCGTTGGGAAGAGGGTGCTCAGTGATCCGTGGCGAGCCACCGCGTTTGCCGATTACATCGTCCCTGTGGCCCTGCGCGTCATGGAGATCGCCGCCTTCACCCCTGCACTCACCGAGGCGATCGATCACGGCGTGGAGATCCCGCGCGATAGTGAAGAGGAGGTCGAGCTGCGCGCCCTCTCCATCTATGCGGTGGCGCGCCTTACCGATGAGATCAATCTGCTTCGACCGGCGTCGCTTCAGCTCATCAGCCCGCAAGTGGACTATCGACTCTGGAAGAGCTACCACGCCACTCATCATCCGCACCACCTCACTCGCACGGTGATGTACTGATGCGCAGCCAGATGAAGCGGAGCCACGTGCTCTGGTTGAGCCTCACCGCAGCCCTCTACACCGTGGCCGTTGCGGTGAGCAACCTCCTGATTCCAATCTTCATTGACCTTGGCCCGTTCGGCATGCTCTCCGCAGGGACGCTGACGTTCGGCGTCACCTTTACGTTGCGAGATATTGCCCATCAATCAAGCGCGCGCGCAGGGCTGGGACGGACGCCGATCTTTCTCATGATTGGCCTTGCGGCGGTTGTGAACGTGATTGTGGCCGCCGCACTTGAGACCCCAGGTCGATTCTTGATCGCGTCGTTCGGCGCCATTCTCCTCTCCGAGAGTGTGGATACACAGATCTATCATCAACTCCGTTCGCGCTCGTGGCTCATGCGCGTCTTCTCGAGCAACGCGGTGAGCGTCCCTCTAGATTCAATCGCCTTCACCGTGGTGGCATTCGCTGGCGAACCGGGGTACGACGCGCTGCTCATGGCGCAGATCGTGCAGGCCGATCTGCTCTTCAAGTTTGGAATTGGAGCGCTTGTCGCGGTCGTGAAACACTGGTGGGATCGCGCTTGAAGCGTTGGTCTTCGTGTAGCGCGAGGAGAGAGCTCTCCTAGAAGTTGAGGCGTCCGCGGAGCGCGCCGCTCACCGGGTTGATGACGGAGAGGCGCGCAGCGGAGCCGACGGCGATCCGTCCAAGCTCTGGCGTGCGCAGAAGATCTGCAGGCGTCTTGCTCGCGGCGGTAACGGCAGCTGGAAGCGCCACGCCGAACGTGATGAGATTCTGTACCCCAACATCCACGAGGGAGACGGCGCCGACCAGCGTGCCGTCGCGAAGGGTGGCGTGTGCTCCCTTCACCCGCGCCGGCATGCTGCCAAGCTTGAAGTCCCCGTCACCGAGGCCGGCGACCGGGCAGGCGTCGGAGACCACCATCAGGCGGTTGCCGAGGACATCGGCAAGGATCTTGACCACGTTCGCCTCAACATGGACGCCGTCACAGATCAGCTCCACGCGCGCGCGCTGATGCGCAAGTGCCGCCCCAACAAGTCCTGGCGTGCGGTGATGGAATGGATCCATTCCGTTGCAGAGGTGCGTCGTGCTCGTTGCGCCAGCCGCCCACGCCGCGTTCGCTTGCTCGAATGTTGCGGTGCTATGACCAATAGAGGCCACGATCTTGCGCTTGGCGAGTGCGCGAATGAGATCTTCGCCGCCCTTCAGCTCTGGTGCGACGGTGACAAGACGCAGCGGGGACCAATCGCTCGGTCGATCCTCCATGGCGCGAAGCATCTCCGCTCCACTGATGAGAACCATTGGATCGTGCGCGCCTTTTCGTGCATGGCTGATGGCGGGGCCTTCGGAGTTCGCACCGAGAATGATCGCCTCGTCTCGTGCACGGCCGCGCAGCAACGCTTCGCGTTGTTCAGCGCGCGCGGCGCCGACCGCACGAACCCAGAGTCGCAGGCTCTCAACTGGGAGGCTCACCGCCGCAGGAAGGATCGCTGCGTACCCATGTTTCGCCGTCTCGACGGCGAGTGCGCGGAGCGACGCAACGATGTCGCGCTCTGGACTCTTCATGCCGCGCGACGCCATCAGGAGCGCCTGCGCGCCACCCGGTCCAAGCACGTCGTGTCCCCCTGCACCGTGAAGGTGCACGTCGACGTAGCCTGGGACGATCAACCCGTCGACGCGACGCGCACGTGAAGCGAGCGCACTACCACTGCGCGCTCGCGCAACGGAGACGATCTTCCCGACGCCGCTCGGGTCAATGCCGATCAGGACATCGTCAAGGATCTTGCCGCCGACGAGTGCGGCGCCGCGAACGCCACGCACCGCGGCGGAGGCGGATGCCACTAGGCGTCACCTCGGAGGCCGGCAACGCGATCTGCGTAGCGCGCGAAGTAGCGTGCATTCCAATCGTCACCACCGGGCGCGTTCGATGACTTCCATATCGGTGTCTCAACGCCCGCTTCGTCGAGTCGCGCCAGGAGTCGTTCCAAGAAGAGGTACCAGGCGGCGGTGAAGAGCATCGTACTCGCAGCAAGTGCGCTACTACCGTCAGGTCGCGGGAGGAGTGCATCACCGCGTGGCACACCAGTGTCAATGACATGGGTGGCAACTTGAGCCAGCGTCTTTCCAGACGGGTGACGGCTGGTGAGACCGGTGGAGTGCGGCAGGCTCACGAACGCACCGACAATCGCGCCCGCGGCCGCGCCTGCGATCGCGGTCTCCACTGGCGCGCCGTTGATTCCCGACTGGCTCACCACAATGAGCAGTTCGCCTGGCTTGATGCCCGCCGCCTTTACTGCCGCGGTGCCGCGCG
The DNA here is from genome assembly GCA_041177405.1 of Chloroflexota bacterium. Lineage (GTDB taxonomy): Bacteria > Chloroflexota > Limnocylindria > Limnocylindrales > Limnocylindraceae > Limnocylindrus. Next base: position 14,951 of record JBEDBF010000010.1, read on the forward strand.
CAGGATCGCGCTCAAGCAGCGTCGCCTGTGGTGCGCCGGTTGGTGGAAGTGTTGCTGGATCCCAGAGCGGATTCATGGCGGCGAGACCGCCAGCCCGATGAAACGCCTCAAGGGGAATGATCGCCGAGTGGCCGGTCCCGGCCACATGCACGATCCCTCCGGCGCGAATCGCGTCGCAGCCGGCGATTGCCAGCGCCTCAATGGCGGCACCCTGTGTCGCTTCAAGTTGATCCAGGAGGGTGCGAACTCCCGCCAACCAGGTGCTTGATCGAGCCTCACTCATGGGCGCAGCGTAGCGCCCTACGGCGTTACAGGAGCAACCACGCGCAGATGGTGCGTGCGCTAGCCCCGCGCGGCGAGGAGCGCCGTCTCGCCTGACGCCTCGGCGTAGGCGTCCACCGGGAGGCAGGCACAGACCACATTGCGGTCGCCGTGCACATTGTCAATGCGGCGAACCGGTGGCCAGTACTTGCGCGCCTTCACCCACGGGAGCGGGAAGGCTCCCTGCTCCCGCGCATACGGGCGAGCCCAATCGCTGCGAAGCAGGTCGCTCGCCGTATGTGGGGCGTTGCGAAGTGCGCTCGCCTCGAGCGGCACACTCCCTGATGCAATGGCGCGCGCCTCTTCGCGAATCGCGCGAAGCGCATCGATGTAACGATCAAGTTCCGCCTTGGACTCCGACTCCGTTGGCTCAAGCATCAGCGTGCCAGCAACGGGCCAGCTCATCGTTGGTGCATGGAGCCCAAAGTCCATCAACCGCTTCGCAATGTCTTCAACCGTTACGCCACTCTCGGCGGTGATCGGACGCACATCCAAGATGCACTCGTGCGCAACCGTCCCCGTGCGACCCGTATAGAGAATTGGGAACGCATCGCGCAGTCGGGCTGCCATGTAGTTCGCGCTCAGGATTGCGACCTCTGTTGCAGCGCGAACGCCGTCTGCGCCGAGTGCTGCAATGTACGCCCAGCTTATCGGCAGAATGCTTGCACTTCCGTATGGCGCAGACGAGACGCGACCTTCGTCTCCAAGGCCGCGCCCTGGAAGGAACGGCGCAAGCCGCTCAACCACGCCGATCGGTCCCATCCCCGGTCCACCGCCACCGTGTGGAATTGCGAAGGTCTTGTGCAGATTGAGGTGACAGACATCGGCACCGAATGCGCCTGGCTGTGAAAGACCAACCTGCGCGTTCATGTTTGCACCATCCATGTATACGAGACCGCCTGCCGCATGCACCGCATCGCAGATCTCTCGGATCGACTCCTCAAAGACGCCGTGCGTGCTCGGATAGGTCACCATCAGCGCGCCGAGCGATGCAGCGTGCTCCGCAATCTTGGCGGTGAGGTCGCTCATGTCCACGTTGCCGTGATCATCACAACCGACAACCACCACGCGGAAGCCCGCCATCACCGCGCTGGCCGGATTCGTCCCGTGCGCGCTGCTCGGGATCAGGCAGACGGTTCGCTGTGTATCACCGCGTGACAGATGCCAACGACGAATGGCGAGGAGCCCCGCGTACTCACCCTGTGAGCCCGCATTCGGCTGCAGGCTCACGGCGGCGAAGCCGGTGATCTCCGCAAGCCACGCCTCAAGGTCACTCGTCAGCTGCGCGTACCCAGGAAGCCGGGAAGGATCGGAGAATGGATGTACGTTGGCGAATCCCGGGTGCCCAATCGCCTCCATCTCGGTGGTGGCATTCAGCTTCATGGTGCAACTGCCAAGCGGAATCATGGAGCGCGTCAGGCTCACATCCTTCTCCGCAAGACGGAAAATGTAGCGAAGCATCTCGCTCTCAGAGCGATGCAGCGTGAACACCGGATGCGTCAAGATCACATCGCTGCGGCGTAGCGCGGCAGGGAGCGAATCGGCCGATGCGCCTGCTGCTGCACCAGAAGCCCCAAGGACCTTGAGAAGCGCTGCAACGTCAGCCTCCGACGTGAGCTCGTCACATGCGACTCCGACGCCCGTTGTGTCGAGTCGCCGGAGTTCGTAGCCTGCGGCCGCCGCGGTGGTGATCAGTTCATCGGCGCGCGAGGTGCTCCCCGTCTCAATGGCAATCGCATCAAAGAAGTGTTCGTGGCGAAGCGTCAAGCCTGATACGGCACGCACGCCTGCGGCGAGCGCTGTGGCGCGCGCGTGGACGCGTTCGGCGATCGCGCGCAGCCCGTCTGGCCCGTGCCAGGCGGCGTACATGCTGGCGATTACGGCGAGCAGCACCTGTGCGGTGCAGATGTTGGATGTGGCCTTCTCGCGGCGAATGTGCTGTTCGCGCGTCTGCAGGGTGAGTCGGTAGGCGGGGTTTCCATCTGCGTCCACGGAGACGCCAACCAGGCGGCCGGGGAGTGAGCGCTTGAACGCGTCGCGCGTGGCCATGAAGGCGGCGTGCGGACCGCCGTTCCCCATCGGAACGCCGAAGCGCTGGCTGCTCCCAATCACCACATCAGCACCCTGTGCTCCGGCACTCTCAAGCAGCACCGCAGCGAGTGGATCTGTAGCCACGATCACCAGGAGGTTCGCCGCATGCGCAGTCGCAATATCGGCGCGAATCGAACGCACGGCGCCGCTGCTCCCCGGGTTTGAGATGAGGAGCGCAAACGGACGCTCGCCCTCACGTGGCGATGCGGCACGCGCCAAGAGTTCGCTCACTGGCGCAATCAGTAGTGAAATGCCGAGCGGCTCGCTGCGCGTCTTGAGGACATCAATGGTTTGCGGATGCGTGTCCACATCAATGAGGAGCAGGTTCCCGTCACTGACGCTACCGACCGCGTGTGCGAGCGTGACGGCCTCAGCGGCCGCAGTCCCTTCATCAAGGAGCGATGCGTTTGCGATCTCCATGCCGGTCAAATCACAGATTGCGGTCTGGAAGTTGATCAGCGCCTCCAGTCGCCCCTGTGCGATCTCTGGCTGATACGGCGTGTACGCGGTGTACCAGGCGGGGTTCTCCAAGATGTTGCGCTTGATCACGGGTGGCGTGATGGTGTTGTGATAGCCCATCCCAATGAAGCTCTTGAGCGGCGTGTTGCGTGCCGCCATCTCGCGCAGCGCAGTCGCAACCTCTGCCTCGCTTCGCGCTGCTGGGATCTTCAGCGGCTCGGCACGGAGGATGCTTGCTGGAACGGTGTCGTGAATCAGCGCATCGAGCGAACCGTGACCAACGACGCGCAGCATCTCGGTGACGTCGGCCGCGTCGGGACCAATGTGGCGATCGGCAAAGGTGTGCGTTCGCTGCGATCCGGACATGACGGCACCTCCTCGGTGCCCCGCTGTCCATCTGCCTGAGAGCATCCCTGCGACGCAACAAGCGTTCGCAAGTTCCTCCGTCGGCGCGCTGCGCGGATCACTCCGTTCAACGCTCTCCAGCGTCCTCATCCCCGCGCGGTCCATCTGCCTGAGAGGTTCCGGACCGTTGCTCCGTCGGCGCCGCGGTTGCGATCAGTTCGACCCGATCACCCCACGAACTCTTCCGCGCGGTTCACTTGAGGGTTCTGGGCTGATTCTACCCTTGGACCGCTCATCCCTGAAGATGCAGTCTCACCTCAGTCGCACTGCGCTCCACGATCCACCAGGCGCGGATCCCCGGTTCGCCATCTGGTGCCACCTGGCTCGGCGAGAGGGAGACGAGGAGATACAGGGCGTCGGGGTAGCCCGCCACGCTGGTGTCGGTGACTGACGGGATGGCGGGTGAGGCGACGTGGGAGTGCACAATCCCCCAAATGCACTCTCCTGCATCGTCAGCGTCAAGGCTGATGCGCAACAGTTGCGCGGAGTCGATTTCGTAGAGCGTTGATGATGCGAGCACATTGGTCGTTGGGATCCAGCGGAGCGGCGCACCGCCTGACGCGGCAGGTGCGTTGCCAATGATGATGCCGCACGCCTCGCGCGGCGCTTCGGCGCGCGCGTGCGCGCGCACTGCATGTGCAATCTCACGCGGGAGCGTCACGCGCGTTGGGCGATCAGCGACGCTCACTGCGGTGTGCTCATGTGCGCCGCGCTACCACCAGAAGACGTCGCCTTCGAGCGCGTCCTCCATCTCGTCGAGATTGCCTTCCGTGAGTCCAGCGGAGAAGTACTTCCAGCCCGCGTCGCAGGCGATGAAGACAATGTTGCTGTTTGGCTCCGCGTCGCGGGCGACACGAAGTGCGACGGCGAGTGTTGCGCCAGTTGATGGCCCCGCAAGGATTCCTGTCGCGCGCGCAAGTGCACGTGCGCCGACAATTGAATCACGACTGTTCACCAGGATGCGCCCCGCGAGCAGTTCCGTATCCATCACTTCGGGGGTGAACCCATCTTCGAGTGAACGAAGTCCGGTCACCTTTTCGCCAGGCATCGGCTCCGCGGCCCAGATCTTCACACTCGGCTTCTCGCGCGCAAAGTAGCGCGCAAGGCCGGTTGCGGTCCCACCGGTGCCGAGTCCGGCCACCACCACATCAACCTCTGGAAGGTCGGCGTGAATCTCTGGTGCGGTGGTGACCTCATGCACCTTCGGGTTCGCCTGGTTGCTGTACTGGTCTGGCGAGACGTACTTCGGATCCGCCGCCGCCATGGCGCGCGCCAAGACGACCGCGCCGTTTGACCCTTGATCCGCGGGTGAATCGACGATCGTGGCGCCGAGCGCGCGCACAAAGGCGCGGCGCTCTTCGGTCACGTTGGCGGGCATGACCAGCGTGAGTGGAATGCCACGAGCCGCCGCATGCACGGCGAGTGCTGCGCCTGTGTTGCCACTCGTCGGTTCAAGGAGCTCCTTCCCTGGTGCGAGCAACCCCTTGAAGAGGAGATCGTCGATCAGCGCCTTCGCGGTGCGATCTTTGATGGACCCCGTTGGCCCGAGCAGCTCAACTTTTGCGTAGAGGTGGATCCCTTTCGCGCGCGCCGCCTCGGGGAGTAGCGCGTCAACGCGAACGAGCGGTGTACCACCGATCGCGTCGCCGATTGAGTCGTATCGCACGACTACTCGCCGTCCGGCGCAGCCGCACCACCCGCCATCGCAGGGAGGATCACCACTTCAATCCCATCTCGTGTTGGCGTCTCTAGTCCGCCGAGATGCCGGACATCTGCACCGTCGACGTAGACATTGACCCAGCGGCGGAGCGTGTTGTCCGCCTCAAAGATCTG
>JBEDBF010000011.1:0-19240 GCA_041177405.1 Chloroflexota bacterium
GTCGGCGCCGACACCCTCCTCCTTTGCTCGCGAGATGTATCCGGCAACGTCCCCAAGAAATCTGGTCGGGTCCCCGAGTGGGGCGAATCGCGAGAGTCCAAGTTCAAAGAGATGTTCACGAAGCAAGAGCACCACCTCAGCACGTCCAAGCACGCGAAGTTCGCCCGAGATACCGAGGCGGTGTGCGTTTTCGCGGAGTAACTCGTCCCCCCAGGCGTGGAAGGTCTTGATTGGCGTGGTGGCGTATCCGTATGGAACGAGTCGGTCCACCCGACCCTGCATCTCTTCCGCCGCGCGATCGGTGAACGTGAGAGCCAAGATCTCCTCTGGAAGGGCTCGCTGCTGTGCAATCAGCCATGCAACGCGTCGGGTGATCACTTGCGTCTTGCCAGTCCCCGCTCCGGCGACAACGAGGAGCGGTCCTTCACCATGGGTGACCGCCTCGTACTGTTCGTCGTTGAGATCAGCCAGAAGGTGTCGTACGCCCTCCTCAAATGCGCGTGGCGCGCGTACTGAGACTCCCGTCCACACCGGAATCTGATCGCTCGCGTTTGTGGTGTTCACTGACGGCGCTGCGCCGCGTGGCGCACGCGGCGTCACTGGGTGCGGCGCGTGTCGCTCGGTGCAGCGAGCGCAGCGTCAATTGCCGCTCGCTCCTCTTCCCCGAGTACGGTCTCGCTCTCGCCGCGAACCAGACGTTTCACATAGATTCTTGTCCCTACGCGAGCGTGAAGTGTGGTGATCACCACGCCGCTTCCCGTTTCATCAAGGAGCGCGAGTGAGCTGCTCTGTCCCGCTCCAGCATCGTCATAGGCCTGAAACTGCACGTGCCCAACTCGGCTCACCGCACGCTGCGCCGCCGCCTCCAACTGAGTGATCCGTGCCTCTCCATCGCGGAGCTGAACGCTCTGCTCAGCAGCTACTGCGAGCAGCCTGACGAGCTGACCTGTGTCGCTCCCCTCCTCCTCGCGTACCAGCGTTGAGAGTTGTCGGCGGGAGGTTCGGGCGAGTAGCAGCGCGAGCCCGGCAATCAGGAGGGCGCACGCGGCGACGAGCACGGCAACGAGCGTGAGGGTGCTGAGTGCATCGGTCTGCATGTCCCGATCGTATCAGCCCCCTCGTGCCACCTAGTGGTCACGAACTCTCCGCTATCCTCCCCCTGAGGCAGCGACCGCTGCACCGAGAAGTTCAGAGGAGGGACCGTGGCGAAGGGTGTGAAGCGCTTCAGGCCAGATCAACGCCCAAAGAAGGATCGATCGAGCGCGCCGCGGCGCGGCCTCACCGCTGCTGAAGAGGCTGCAGCGGCGGCATACGAGGCGAAACTTGACGCGCCACGTGTGGTGAGCGCCCCCGCAAACCCACTGAATGCGCTCACCCGCAGCGCGGCCGCGCAGCGACTCGCGACGGAGATTGCGACCGAACTCCCTGTGGTACGTCGAGATCTTGGGCGAATCGTGGTTACCTATGGAGCACTCCTCGGGCTTCTCGCCGCAATCTGGCTTCTCGCCACATTGACCGGCTTTATCACCGCGTAACGACGCTCCCACCATGGCGAGAATCGTCATCGCCGAGACGATCGCGGCGGTTGGCGTCAACGCGCTGACAGCGGCGGGGCACAGCGTTCACGATCTCTCTGGTCAACCGCGCGAAGCTCTCGTTGCCGCCCTCAAAGAGGCGGACGCACTCATCGTACGTTCGCAAGTTCAGGTCGATGCCGCCCTGATAGCGGCGGGGCCGAAACTTCGCATCATTGGACGCGCGGGGGTGGGCATCGACAACATTGATGCTCCAGTCGCTGCGCGAGCGGGGATCCTCGTCGTCAACGCACCTGACGGAAACACGATCGCGGCGGCAGAACACACCTTTGCCCTCCTCCTCGGACTCGCACGACATGTACCACGAGGCGATCGCTCAGTGCGAGAGGGGGCGTGGTCGCGCGCCGAGCTGAAAGGATTTGAGCTGCGTGGCCGGCGGCTCGGCATTGTCGGTCTCGGACGGATTGGCCGCGCTGTTGCCGCACGCGCTGCCGCATTCGGCATGCTCCTTCTCGGCAGTGATCCGGTCGTGAGCGCTGAGGATGCGGCAAGCGTTGGGGTGCGCCTCGTCTCACTTGACGAACTGCTTCGCGAATCTGATGTGGTCACTCTCCACGCACCAGCGGTCGGCGGTGCGCCACTCATCGGCGCCGCAGAGTTGGCTAAGATGAAGTCAACTGCCGTTCTTATTAATGTGGCTCGGGGGAGCCTGGTCGACGAAGCTGCACTTTCCGCAGCCCTCACGTCAGGGGGCATCGCCGGCGCCGCGATTGATGTCTACGCGGCCGAGCCACCAGTGGGCTCGCCACTCCTCACCGCACCGCGGACCGTACTCACGCCACACCTCGGTGCTCAGACGAGCGATGCGCAGGTCGCCGTGGCCCGTGAAGTTGCAGATCGCATCTGCGAATTCTTCCGCACCGCATAGGGACTACTCCCCCGATCCTCCAGACGTTTTCGCGGGCGCTGCACTCGGCACCGAGTTTGACGTAGCAGACGGACTCGGGCTCGAACCAGCCTCTGATGCGCTGCCGGTCGCAGGGGCACCCCCGCCACCACCACGTCGTTCGAGCTTTGCCCAGCCACTCCCCTTGAAGTGCACGCTCGTCGGCGTGAAACGTCGCTCAAGTGCACCACCACACCCCTCGTGTGTACGCTTCGTCACGTCTTCAATGCCGTGCAACAGCTCCACGGTGGCGCTGCAGCGCGAGCACTCATAGTCGTAGAACGGCATCAGCCACCACGCTCAAGTCGCGCGATCTCGTCACGCAACTCTGCAACACGTCGCTCCGCGCCAGCGACCACTGCGGCGGGGGCCTTCCCCGTGAAGGAGGGGTCTGCGAGCCGCGCCTCTGCGGCGGCAAGCTGCGTCCGAGCGACCGCAAGCTCGCGCTCTCGTCTCGCGCGATCCGCGCGCTGTGTGGTCTCATCAACCTCAGGTGGCGTGAGTCGAGCGGTCAGCGCACCCGCGACGATCAGCATCCCCTCTCCGTCTGCGGGGAGTTGTTCAGCGATGGCCAGTGGACGAACACGGGCGAGTCGCTCAATCGCGGCGCGAAGGCGTTCCCCCGAGAGGCAGAGTGCCGCTGGCGCCGCGACGGCGAGTGGGAGCCATGCGCCAGCAGGGAGCTTGGTGCTGGTGCGAGCCGCACGGACTTCACGAACAAGGTCAAGCCACTGGTCAATCGAACTCGCCGCCCCACCGGGGACGGCGTGCCGCGCCGGCCAGGACGCGGTGGCGAGAAGTGAACCCTCCCCCGCACGACGCGGAAGCGCCTCCCAAATCCCTTCGGTAATGAAAGGTGCAATCGGGTGCAAGAGGCGCAGTAGTGCGTCGAGACCATCGACGAGTGTCCACCAGACCGCGGCGCGCTCCGCGGCAGGGCGCGTCTCGTCGGCAAGGGTGACCTTGGCGAGCTCGATCGCCTGGTCACAGTACTCAGCCCAGATCGCGTCGTAGATGCGCTGAGCCGCCTCGGAGAATCCGTACCCCGTGAGGCTGCGGTCGATATCGTCGATCGCACTGCCGATTCGCATCGACATCCACGCTCCAAACTCACCAGCCTCCGCCTGCGCCGTGGCCGCATCAGGACGCTCACCAGTCACCTCAGTGGGACGTGCGCCGAGGACGTAGCGAGCCGCGTTCCAGAGCTTGTTCATGAAGTTGCGCGCGTTCTCCAACTTCTCCGGTGAGAGGCGCTGATCTGCACCAGCTGAGGTCCCAGATACGAGCGCAAAGCGCAGCGCATCCGCGCCGATCTCATCAATGAGTGAGAGTGGATCTACGACGTTTCCCTTCGTCTTTGACATCTTCTGCCCTTCAGGGTCGCGCACCATGCCGTGGAGATAGATGGTTTCAAACGGCGGTTCACCCATCAGCTCAATGCCCAGCATCATCATGCGCGCCACCCAGAAGAAGAGGATGTCGTGACCCGTCTCCATCACTTGCGACGGGTAGTAGCGCTTCAGATCGCTCGTCTGATCCGGCCAACCGAGTGTGCTGAACGGCCAGAGCCCAGAACTGAACCAGGTGTCAAAGATGTCGCTCTCCTGCACCAGGCTCTCAGCGCGCGCGCTACACGCACTACAACCGCTTGGACCCTCCGCCTCGGCACTCACGGTGATGTGACCGTCGGCGCAATACCAGGCAGGGATGCGATGCCCCCACCAGAGCTGGCGACTCACATTCCAGTCGCGGATCTCCGTGAGCCAGTGTTCCCACGTCTTCTCAAAGTGTGCAGGAACGATGCGAGTCTTCCCTGAGCGCGTCGCGGCGAGCGCCTTCTCTGCAAGCGGCTTCGTGCGGACAAACCACTGTGTGCGCAGACGCGGCTCAAGGATGTCGTTGCTCCGCTGGCAACGAGCCGGATTTGCGGTATGCGGCTTCACTGAGACGAGTAGGCCGAGCTCGTCGAGCGCCGCTACGATCGCCTTGCGCGCGGCAAACCGCTCCATCCCGGCGAACGGCTTCGGTGCATCAGCCACAATGTGCGCCGCCTCATCCAAGATGGTTGGAGCTGGAAGGTCATGACGCAGTCCCACCTCTCGGTCGTTCGGATCGTGTGCCGGCGTCACCTTCACTGCGCCAGTGCCGAACGTCTGGTCCACAAAGTCGTCGCCCAGGATCGGAACAGCGCGATCAACGAACGGAATGATCACCCGCTTCCCGATCACGTGCGCATAGCGCCGGTCATCGGGGTGAACGGCAACCGCCGTATCACCGAGCAGCGTCTCGGGACGCGTGGTTGCGACAACGATCCCTTCACCAGGCGCGCCACCCTCCAACGGGTAACGAATCTCCCAGATCTGCCCACGCTCCTCTACGGCAATCGACTCAAGATCAGACACGCTCGTCTTGCAGCCAGGGCACCAGTTGACGAGGGCTTCGGTGCGATACGCGAGACCACGCTCATAGAGTGTGGCGAACGCGGTGCGCACGGCACGGCTCGAAACGTCGTCCATCGTGAAGCGAGTGCGGCTCCAATCGGCGGATGCGCCGAGACGGCGGAATTGTCCAAGGATGACGCCACGCGTCTCCTCCATGAATCGATCCATCCGCTGCAGATATCGATCGCGCCCGAGGCTGCTGCGACTCTCCCCCTCTTCCGCAATGATCTTGTCGAGCACGAACTGTGCCGCAATTGAGGCGTGATCCACGCCGGGGAGCCAGAGCGTCGGTCGCCCCTCCATGCGGGCGCGGCGTGTCAGCAGATCTTCAAGGGTGACGAAGAGGGCATGTCCAACGTGAAGGCCGCCAGTGACATTCGGGGGCGGCATGATGATCGTGAACGGGGGGAGATCCGACTTGGCGGCGCTATCGCCACCCTCTGGGTTGCCGTAATCGCTTGCCGCCCATCGCGCCGCAACCTGCGGCTCAATCTCACTGGGGGTGTAAGAGGAGCCGAGCTCGCGCGGAGCGCTCACGCCGACGCGCGCGGCGCCGCCTTGCGTGGGCGCTGCAGCGGGCCCGTCACCCGCTTTGCATCACTCTTGATGCCGCCAAGCTCTGATTCGCTCAGCAGGAGTGGCGACACGCCGTCGGTGACGGACTCCTCTGTCACCACACAGCGGCGCACATCGTGGCGATCCGGAAGTTCATACATGGTGTTGAGGAGCGTCTCTTCAACCACAGCGCGCAGCGCACGCGCGCCAGTCTTCCGCGCCAGCGCCTTCTCCGCCGTTGCGCGCAGTGCTCCTGGCGTGAACTGCAGCTCGACCTTGTGAAGTTCAAAGAGTCGCTGGTACTGCTTCACGAGGGCACTCTTCGGCTGCACGAGGATCGCCACCAAATCATCCATCGTCAAACGGTCGAGGGCCACCACCATGGGGAGCCGCCCAATGAATTCAGGGATGAGTCCGTATCGAAGAAGGTCATCCGGCATCAACTGCTCGAGAACTCGCTCACGCTCGTCGCTCCCCTTCGGCGCATCCGATCCGAAGCCGATCCCACGTCGACCGACACGGTCGGCAACGATCTTGTCGAGCCCTTCAAACGCGCCGCCACAGATAAAGAGGATGTTCGTCGTGTCAATCTGAAGATACTCCTGGTGCGGATGCTTTCGGCCCCCCTGCGGTGGCACATTCGCCACGGTGCCCTCGATGATTTTCAGCAGCGCCTGCTGCACGCCTTCACCGGAGACGTCGCGCGTGATCGATGGGTTCTCCGCCTTACGGGTGATCTTGTCGATCTCGTCGATATAGATGATGCCGCGCTGTGCCCGCTCAATATCACCATCTGCCGCCTGGATGAGGCGCAACAGGATGTTCTCTACATCCTCACCCACATATCCGGCCTCAGTGAGGCTGGTGGCGTCGGCAATGCAGAAGGGCACGTCAAGGAAGCGCGCGAGCGTCTGCGCAAGGAGCGTCTTCCCAGACCCAGTTGGGCCGACGAGCAGGATGTTTGACTTGGCAATCTCCACGCCATCGGACGAGGCGGGGGCAGCGATGCGCTGATAGTGATTGTGTACGGCAACGGCAAGCGAGCGCTTCGCACGTTCCTGGCTGATCACATGTTCATTCAGTGCGGCATGAATCTCTCGCGGGGTTGGCGTCGTGTCACCCCACGGGTTGCTCCGCACCGGCGCACTTGGAGAAGGATCAACGGCAATCTCTGCGCAAAGCGCGATGCACTCATCACAGATGAAGACTCCCTGCCCTGCGATCAGCTTGCGAACCTGCTCCTGCGACTTGCGGCAGAACGAGCAGCGATACGAACCGCTTCCAGGGCCGCCCGCCTTTGCGCGACGTCCTCCGCTGCGCGCCCCTTCGCCGCTTCGCGAGCCCCGGTTCGTCCCGTCGCCGGTGTCGCTCATCGCGCCCGCTTACTTCTTCTTCGGCGGAACGATTGCAGGGAGCTTGTAGACCTCATCGATGATGCCGTACTCCACTGCCTCTTCGGGTGAGAGGAAAAGGTCGCGATCGGTGTCCTTCACCACCTTGTCGAACGGCTGGCCAGTGTGCGCGGCGAGGATCTCCTGGGTGGTCTTCACCAGCTTCTCCATCTCCTTGACCTGAATAAAGACATCCGGCGTGTTGCCACGGAATCCGCCTGAGCCCTGGTGGATCATGATGCGACTGTGCGGCAGCGCGAAGCGTCGGCCAGGTGCCCCTGCGGCGAGCAGGACCGCACCCATCGACATAGCAATGCCTGTGCAGATGGTGCTCACCGGTGCGCGGACGTATTGCATCGTGTCGTAGATCGCCAAACCGGAGGTGATCACGCCACCCGGGCTGTTGATGTAGAGGAAGATCTCCTTCTCGGGATCCTCAGCATCAAGGAAGAGGAGTTGTGCAATAACCAGGTTTGCAATGTCATCTTCGACGCCAGCGCCGAGGAAGATGATTCGCTCCTTGAGGAGGCGTGACCAGATGTCGTAGGCGCGTTCGCCCTTACTGGACGACTCGATCACCATTGGCACGAGCATTGAACCCTCCTCTCGTTTCGACCTTCTAACGGCCCACGACTTGGGCGTGCCGTGTGGAGGGTGAGTTTACTTGGCGGAGCGCTTTGCGGGCGAACGCTTCGCTTTGGGAGCGTCAGCCGACCCACCTGCAGGGCTCACCGCTGGGCTAAGGGCGGCGCTTGATGCAGGACGCGGTGGTCGCTCCGGGCCCCATGCGGGCCATGCGCCCGGGTTGGCATCGAACCAGTCCTCAACGATCTTCTCCACCACGAGTGAGCGGCGGAGCGAGGCGCGAATGGCGCGGCGGCCGCGCTCAGAGGCGAGGTACGCCTCAAGCTTTCGTTGACCCTGCACCTGCGGCTGCGCACGGCGCACCTCTTCGTCAATGAGCTCCTCCGGCACCTGGATCCCTTCGGCGCCAGCGACCGCAGAGAGGACGAGCAGTGTGCGTGCACGGCGCTCGCCGCGATCGCGAAGTTCCGCGCGAATCTCTTGCGCGCTCTTCCCAGCCGCGCTCAGGTACTGCTCGAAGGAGAGGCCCTGACGCGCAATCGATCGTGCCAACTCATCCACGAGGCCGTCAATCTCTTCTTCAATCAACGGGTCAGGAATCTCAACGGTAGCGTTCTCCATGGCGTACTCCACGATCTTGTCAGCGAACTCGTGACGGCCGCGATCTGCAGCGCTCGCCTTGAGGCGCGTCAGGATCTCACTGCGCAGTCCCTCGACGTTCTCAACGTTTGCAACCTGCTTTGCGAAGGCATCGTCAAGAGGGGGCGGAATTCGTGCGCGCAGCTCCTGGATCACCACGTCAAATCGTGCAGGCACGCCGCGCAGCGACTCCTCCTGGTAGTCCTCAGGGAAGGTAACCGAGACGGTTGCGGCGTCCCCGATCTTTGCGCCAACGAGTTGTGCCTCAAACCCAGGGATCAAGCGCTCTGAGCCGAGCACGATCGGCATCTTCTCAGACGAGGCGCCATCAATCGGCGTGTTCTCTTTTTCGCGATAACCAGTAAAGGAGATGATCGCGTAATCCCCCATCGCCGCGCCGCGATCGGTCACAGGAGTCAGGACCGCATAGCTGTCGCGTAGGTCGTCGATCACCGCATCAACCTTCTTCGCATCCGGCTCTTCAAAGGTTGGGGAAAATTTGAACTTCTGATAGTCGCCAAGTTTCACTTCAGGCGGAACGGAAATCATTGCCGAGAAGCTGTACTCAACTCCCTCGACTGCAGGCTGTGCCTCAATCTTGGGGCTCGTCAACGGGAGTATCTCTGACTCCATGATCGCCTTGCGGTACCCGCGTTCGATCAGGATCTCCGTCGCCTCTTCGAGGATCCCCGCGAGTCCGGCAACGCGTTCCACCAGTTGACGTGGAGCCTTGCCTGGGCGGAAGCCAGGGATGCGGCTTCGCGACGCCACGTGGCGCACCGCGCTACTTATCGCAGCGGCAACCTCATCGACGGGCATCACAATCTCGAGGCGCAGGCTGCTCTTCGGACCAGGCGTGGAGGTGACCTTCATGCGCTCAACGATAGCGGAGATGTTGCACCCTGTTGGTGGGCGAGGTGAGACTCGAACTCACACGTCGTTGCCGACACCAGCTCCTAAGGCTGGCGCGTCTACCGTTTCGCCACTCGCCCCTGATCATCATGGGCTGCCCCGCCCGTTTCGTCCACCGGCAGTGTTGCGGTGCGCGCACCCGTGGATCGCGCAACCGGTGGGCGTGAATCAAGAAGCGCATCTATGACCGCGCGACCGCCCTTCTCTGCCGCGGCCGCAGCGAGTCCTGCAGCGAAGGCGCTCACAACACCCGACCCCTCCGAAGCCACACGTGGCTCTCCGCGGTTCGACCGTGACCTTCGACTCCCAGTCAGCCAACGTAACCCGATCAGTCCGAGTGCCGCCGCAATGCCGAGAACCTGTAGCGGGTGTTCGCGCAGCTCCCTCCCAAGGCCGCCACTCGGACGCAGTCTTCGTGCGATCGCGCGCGCACCCTCAAGTGACCCCTCGCGCGCACGCTGCACCTGCGCCACCTCGTGCGCAACGCGAGGACGCGCCGCGAGGAGCGCCGCTACTCGTTCTGATCGTTGCTCGTCACTCACTCGTCACCTCCACGATCGGGTCGAATGCGTTCCGCGGCACGGTTCAGCGTCTCCGCCACCCGGCTGACCGTGCGCCGCAGTGCTCCGATGGCCGCGTCGGCGCTGCCAATCGCTTGGCCAAACTCTTCGGCAACGCCGCTGAGCGCCTCTTCACGAAGATCTTCCAGCGCGCTTGCAGTGGCGCGCAGTTCCGCCTCACTTGCGAGCGGAAGGAAGCGATCCGTAAAGCGCTGCGTGCTAAACGTTGTGAGCCCGGCGAGCAGGTCGGCCAGCAGAGCGATCAGCCCGAGCGTGATCGCACATCCGGCGGCGGGACCAGCCGCCCATCCGAGAGGGATGAGCGTGAGCAGGAGGGCGATGAGGCCGACGAAGATGGCGATCAGCGCAGCGCGTGCCCGGCGCTTGGTGGGGATGCGCAGGATAGATGAGGCGATCGCTGCGGCCATTGAAAGGAGGGTGAGCGTCATATGCGCCGCCCCCCAGAGTTGCGAGCCAAAAAGTCCCTCCCCGAGAATCAGAAAGAGTGCGATCAGCAGTCCGAGCAGTGCGGTGACGATCAGTGAGACGATCGCTGCAGCCCCGATCAGTGTGATCAGAACGTCGCGCGCAATCGCTCCAAGCTCAGCACGCAGGAGTGCCCAGTGACCGAACAGAAGCGCCCGCACCGCAGCGAAAAGTTGATCGAGTGCTTCGCTGAAGCTCTGCGCACTCGCCTCGCGCTCGGCCATTAGGCGATCGTCAGCGTGGTGCCACTTTCGCTGGCGGCACGAACCGAGAGTCGCGCGGCGACCGCACCAGCAACCAACTTCAGCGCCACACCAGCCGGGCCAACCTCGCGTTGCGCAACCACAGGGATACCAGCGTCTCCACCCTGCCGAACCGCCATCTCAAGCGGCACGCGGCCGAGCATCTCAAGCCCCTCATCTTTTGCGAGTCGCTCAGCACCGCCACGTCCGAAGATCTCCGTCAGCTCACCGCAGTGTGGGCAGGCGAACGCTGACATGTTCTCCACGATGCCAAGGATCGGCACGTTCATGCGTCGGAACATTGCAAGCGCTTTGGTTACGTCGGAGAGGGCTACATCTTGCGGCGTGGTGACGAGCACCGCTCCGGCAAGCGGCACCGCCTGCGCAAGGGTGAGCTGTGCGTCAGATGTTCCGGGTGGGAGATCCACCACAAGATAGTCGAGCTCCCCCCACTCAACGTCGCGCAGGAACTGTTGGATCGCACCTCCAATGAGTGGACCGCGCCAGACGATCGGCTGCCCCTCAGGGACAAAGAATTGAATGGAGATCAGCTTCACGCCGTGACGCTCAATGGGTTCAATCTTTCCGCCCGAGCTCGACTTCGGCGTGCCGGTTGCGCCGAGCATCTGTGGAAGATTCGGCCCGGTGATGTCCGCATCAAGCAGGCCAACGCGTGCGCCGCTCTGGGCCAACGCGACGGCGAGATTCACGGAGACGGTGCTCTTTCCCACGCCGCCCTTCCCCGAAGCCACCGCGACAACGTTGCGAATGTTCGGCAGCAGCTTCTCCTGGCTCGGCGCCGCGGCGCGACGCACCTTCGCACCCCACCGCAGTTCGGTGAGTTGCACGCCGATCCCATCGAGGGCGCCGCGAATGTCCCGCTCGATGACATCCTTCAACGGGCATGCGGGGGTGGTGAGCTCAATCATCAGGCTGGCGTTGGAGCCGTCGAGCACGAGATCCTTCACCATCTCCAGGGTGACGATGTCCTTGCCGAGCTCCGGTTCCTGGACGGCGCTGAGCGCAGACATCACCTGGGCCTCGCTGATCTGGCTCATTGCCCCTCCTCGTGCTGTCGAACGGGCTCCGAACGTGCTCGGAGTGGTGCCGCCCTCTTCTGGGACATCGTACCCCGCAACGCCGTTTGACCCCACCCCCCCTGGGTCATACGCTTCGCTCATCCTCATGTTGAGGAACGACGCGCGGTGCGGACTGTGGAGGTGAACCCGAGGGTGGCAGAGGTCGACGTCCGTCTGGTCAACGTGACCAAGAAGTTCGGGGATGCGATCGCGGTTGACGCGATCACGCTCGACGTGAGCGACGGCGAGTTCTTCACCCTGCTCGGACCATCCGGTTGCGGCAAGACCACGACACTGCGCATGATCGGCGGCTTTGAGCAGCCTACTAGCGGACTCATTGAACTCAAAGGCGTTGATGTGACCTTCCTCCCGGCGCATGAGCGGGACGTCAACACCGTCTTCCAGAGCTACGCCCTCTTCCCCCACCTCACCATCTATGAGAATGTCGCGTTCGGACTTCGTCGCTCCGGCGTAAAGGGCGACGAGATCAAGCGCCGCGTTGGCGAGGCGATGGAGCTCGTGCAACTCGTCGGCTTTGAGAAGCGAATCCCTGCGCAGCTCTCAGGTGGTCAAGCACAGCGCGTTGCCCTCGCCCGCGCACTGGTGAATGAACCCGCCGTGCTTCTCCTTGATGAGCCGCTCGGCGCACTCGACCTCAAGCTGCGCAAGCAGATGGGCATCGAGCTCAAGCGCATCCAGCGTGAGGTCGGAATCACGTTCATTTACGTCACCCACGACCAGGAGGAGGCGATGACGATGTCTGACCGCATCGCAGTCATGAACAAGGGCCGCTATGAGCAACTCGCGGGACCGGAGACGCTCTATGAGCGCCCCTCCACACGTTTCGTGGCTGGCTTCGTAGGGGCGAGCAACCTTCTCGAAGGGAAGATCGGGAGCGACGGTGACCACTGGACGATCACGCTCCCATCGGGAGCGGTGGTGCGCGCACCGAAGAGCCTCGGCGACATCGGGAGTAGCGGCGCGATCGGCGTCCGTCCAGAGAAACTCACGCTTCTCGAACCTGGACAGGAATCAAAGGGAAACGCACTCGAGGGGACCGTGGTCGACACGAGCTATCTCGGCGTGATCACGCAGTACGTGGTTGAGGGAAAGGGTGGCCTGAAACTTCTTGTAAGCGAACAGAACAGGGATCGGACCACACGGAACGACACGTGGAGACCGGGGGAGCGTGTCACGCTCACATGGAAGCCGGAGAGCAGCTTCGTCGTAGGCGATGCAGTAGGCGCTTAAGCGCAGAAGGGGGTAACGGATGGACGCAGAGAAGAAGCTCACAACAGAACTCGATCGGAGAACGCTCCTGAAGGCGGGCGCCGTCGCTGGTGCTGCCGCCTTCCTTGCCGCATGCGGCACGTCGGGAAGCTCAACGGCGCCGAGCCCGTCCGGGGACGGTGAACAAACGCCGAGCGAAACGCTGAATTTCGCGAATTGGCCGTACTACATCGACGTGGATGACGGGGTAGACACGGCGACGGCAGATACGTCCGAGAGCCTTCGCCGCTTCCAGGCGGAGTACGGGACCAAGATCAACTACCAGGAATCAATTGATGACAACGACACATTCTTCGGCACGATCAAAGCTCCGCTCGAGGCAGGCCAAGACCCAGGATGGGACATCATCACGCCGACGACGTGGATGGCGAAGAAGATCGTCGATCTCGGGTGGGCCGAAAAGTTTGACAAGGCCAACATGCCCAACTTCGTGGCGAACCTGGCCGACGAGTTCAAGGGCCGCACGGCTGACCCTGGAAATGACTACCTGGCGCCGTGGCAGTCACTGATGACCGGCTTGGGGATCAACACAAAGAAGACCAACAGTTTCAGCACGGTCAACGGGCTATGGAACCCGGCGCTGAAGGGAAAGGTTGCCCTGCTGACGGAGCTTCGCGATACGGTCGGTCTGGTCATGCTCGGCAATGGGGCGGACCCTTCAGCGCCAACCCGAGCAACTTTTGACGCTGCGATTGCAAAACTGCGCGAGCAGGTCGATTCGGGCCAGATCAGGAAGCTCTCGGGAAACTCCTACACCGTGCTCCTCGAAGAGGAGAGTGCACTCGCGGCGATTGCGTGGTCTGGTGACGTGGGCATCATTCAGGCGGGCAAGCCAGAACTCGCATTCGTGGTTCCCGATGAAGGGGGCATGTATGCAACAGACAACATGCTCATCCCCAAAGGGGCGAAGCACAAATACACCGCAGAACTATGGATCGATTTCTACTATCGCCCTGAAATCGCTGCCATCGTGGAGGCGTACGTCCAGTACATCTGCCCGGTGAAGGGTGCAGCAGAAGAGATCACCAAGATCGACCCAGCTCTGGCAACGAATCCGCTGATCTTCCCTGACGAGAACACAAAGGCTCGTCTGAAGGTCTGGGGTGAGGTCGCTGCCGAAGAGCAGTCGTACTTCGACGAGCAGTTCAGCGCCTTCGTTGAAGGCGTTGACTCCTAGCTGACGCCGGGACGGGACGAGCGCGTGCGGATCTTCCGGAGCCAACCGGCGCTCGTCCCAACCCTGCTCCTCGTCCCGGGCCTCGCGTGGCTCGGCTCGTTCTACCTCGCACCGAATCTGCAGATGTTCGCGTCAAGTTTCTGGAGTGGCACCCTCGAAGGCGGCTTTACCTTCAGTTTTGCTAACTGGGTCAACTATCCGAACGCACTGGGGACCTATGGCGAGCAGTACCTCCGTTCAATCCAATATGGGTTTGCCGCCACGCTGCTCTGCTTTGCGATCGCGTTTCCGCTCGCCTACTACATCGCCTTCAAGGCGGGGCGTGCGAGAAGCGTCCTCCTGTTCCTGGTCGTCGCCCCCTTCTTCACCTCGTATCTCCTGCGAACGATCGGGTGGCGCACGATCCTTGGTGACGAATCCATTGTCCTGGGGCCGCTGAAGTCCCTTGGTCTCATCGAGGATGGCGCGCGCATCCTCGACACACCGTTTTCCGTCGTCGCCGGGATCGCATACAACTTCATTCCGTTCATGATCTTGCCCATATACGTGTCGTTGGAGAAGATCGACCGAAGGCTCTTGGAGGCCGCTCAAGACCTCTACGCAAGCAGCTGGGGGGCATTTCGCCGCATCACGCTCCCCTTGGCCGTTCCGGGAATCTTTGCAGGTTCACTCCTCACCTTTATCCCCGCCATCGGCGACTTCATCAACGCAGAACTGCTCGGGAACCCAGAGACGGCAATGATCGGCAATGTGATTCAACGGCAGTTCCTGGTCGTTCGGGACTACCCCACCGCCGCGGCGCTTAGCTTCATGTTGATGGTCTTGATCCTTGCTGGGGTTACGCTCTATGGGCGACTTCTCGGAACCGAAGAACTCACCTCGAAGGCAATCTGATGAACGTCGTACAACGGGTTGTCACTGCGCTCGGATCTCGGATCCTCACCGTGTACGCCGCGCTTGCGTTGGTCTATCTTCTCTTGCCGATCTTCATGGTCGCCCTCTTCAGTTTCAACGATCCTGTAGGTAGATCCAACTATTCATGGTCCACGTTCACCTTCGACAACTGGCTCACACTGTTTCGAGATCCCACATTGGTTGCGGCGGTCGGAACGTCGCTGCGGATCGCACTCGTCTCCACCATCATCGCCACCACCATCGGAACGCTCATGGCGATGGCACTCGTCCGCTATCAATTTCGATTCCGAAAGGCGATCGACCTCTTCGTCTTCCTGCCGCTTGCCACGCCCGAAATCGTCCTTGGCGCGTCGCTCCTGACCCTCTTTGTCACACTGCAGATCCCTCTCGGAGAGCTGACGCTGATCCTCGCGCACGTGATGTTCAACGTGAGTTACGTGGTGGTGACCATGAAGGCGCGCCTCTCTGGATTCGACATGCGCCTTGAGGAGGCCGCGGCAGATCTTGGCGCAACACCGTGGCAGACCTTCTGGAAGGTGACCTTCCCGTTGATCCTCCCTGGGATCGCCGCGAGCGCGGTCTTGGCCTTTGGCCTCTCCCTTGATGACTTTGTGATCACACGCTTCAATGCAGGACAGGTGCAGACCTTCCCCGTCTACATCTATCTCAAGGTGCAGAAGGGGATCCCACCGCAGGTCAACGCCTTCGCCACCCTCTTCTTCGTGGCGACGGTTTCACTTGTGGCGATCGGTGCACTCCTGCAGCGCCGCCGCGCTAATCTGAAGCCATGAGCGGCAAGGGCAGTCCAATCCCGGGACGCGAGGTCATCGCCCCGGTATGGGGTCGCGCTGGCAACGTAGACGTTGATCGCGGTGAGGGCGCGTGGCTGATTGACCGATCTGGCGAGCGGTGGCTTGACTACACCTCAGGGATCGGCGTCGTCAACACGGGACACGCGCACCCGAAGGTGGCAGCGGCCATTGCGGAACAGGCAGCAAAGTTGATCCACGGCCAGCAGAACATCGTCTATCACGAGCCGGGACTGCGACTCCACGAACGCCTGAGCAGGGTGCTCTCCGGTGGACCGTGGGGCGTCTTCCTCTCCAACTCTGGGAGCGAAGCGGTGGAGGCGGCGGTCAAGTTGGCGCGCCGCGCAACCAAGCGGCGCGTCATTCTCGTCTTCCGTGGCGGATATCACGGTCGCACTGCGCAGACCATGGCGATGACCACCGCCAAGAACGTGTATCGCGGCCACTTTGAACCACTCCCGGGCTCCGTCTATCCAACCGCGTTCCCGTACTGCTACCGCGCACCAGTGGTTGCGCGTGATCCGGGGAATCCAGGGGGCGGCGGCTCCTGCGCAGGCTGTAGCTGCCGCTGGGAAGAAGAGTGGGACCTGACGCTGCACACACTTGCGAACGCAGAGGATGTTGCAGCCGTCATCGTTGAGCCCGTCCTTGGTGAGGGTGGCTACGTTGTTCCGCCTGCAGGGTTCCTCCCCCGACTCCGCGAACTGACACGCGAACTTGGCATCCTGCTGATCGCCGACGAGGTACAGACGGGGTTTGGTCGCACGGGGAAGATGTTCGCCGTGCAACATCAGAACGTGGAGCCCGACATTCTGGTGATGGCGAAAGGGATCGCCTCAGGGTTGCCACTCTCCGGGATCATCGCGCGCAAGGAGCTTCTTGAGAGTTGGGCTCCAGGCACCCATGGCGGAACGTATGGGGGCAATGTGATCGCGTGCGCTGCTGCACTCGCCACACTCGACGTGATTGAGGGTGAGCAACTTGTTGAGAACGCGGCGGCGCGCGGTGCGGAGATGCTCGCCGGCATGAAGAGGATCGCCGCAGGACGGCGGGGCATTGGCGACGTTCGCGGCCTCGGACTGATGCTCGCCTTTGAGTTCGTGAAGCCGAGTGATGCAGATGCTCGTACTCCAGACCCAGATGCGGTCAAGCGCGTGATCGCCGAAGCGAACAAACGTAAGTTACTCCTCCTGTCGGCGGGTCCGTATGGTCAGGTGATTAGGATCATCCCGCCACTCGTCACCACGGCGGAAGAGATTCAACTTGCGTTGAAGATCCTCGAGGAGTCGCTCGACGCAGCTGGGGTGACGCGCAACTAGACGCGCGCAGCGCCGATCAGCTCGCTCGGCGCCGCTGGGAGCGGATCAGGCAGTTCAGGGACCCACGTGGTGACGAGCGCGCGCGTGCCCGTCACCCCGAGTTGCGTGAAAAGTGAGTGGAAGCGCGCGCGCTGTGTTTCAAGGATCTCCGCCTTACTCGCAACCTCCCAGAGCTGACGCTTAAACGGTCCAAGTGCCTTCTTCCGTGTTCGATAGATGAACTGCTCCTCGCTATCGCCAGGCTTCGCCTCTTCTGCAGCATTCGCCTTCAGCCAGGCAGCGATCTCGGTGCGAAGCTCTGCGGGGAAGGCGGGGTGGTCATAGAGCGTGTTCTGGAATCCTGTCGCCAGGTGAACCTCTGCGGTCCCCACCTCAGGGAATCGATGGAAGAGGTTTTCGGGGAGCGTGGAGGCACCGTGCTGCACAACTCCGGCAAGGCCGCGTGCGCGCGCGAGCGCGCCGAGCCGCTCAAGCACGCCAAAGTCCAACGCCACCTCCGCAACGCCGCCGCCAGGGAGTGGGATCCCACCGTGGCTCGTCCCCGTCTGGACGGACACCTTGCTCAGACCCCGTGCGCCAGGGCGCAGTCGCGCGAGTTCCGCATCAAAGCCATCCAGATATGCGGTCAACTCCTCTTCGGTGGAGTTGTTCGTCCCCACCTCGCCGATCTCCCCACCAATGCTGATCGCCACGCCGCGTGGTTCGATGGATCGGATCAGCGCCGCCGCCGCTGCACTGCGTTCCACATTCACTCGCTGCTGTTCAGCCACATCCGCATGGGAGAGATCGACAAGGGTCGATGCATCAATGTCGATGTTCCGATAACCCGCTTCAACGGCGAGGCGGCATGCGCGCGCGATCTCTTCAGTGACGGCGCCAGGGTCCGCGGCGTACTTCTTTGCGACGAATTGATAGTGGTCTCCCTGAATGAAGAGCGGACCGCGCCAGCCAGCGGCGATCGCGGCGGCGAAGATACTTGTGGCGTAGTCAGCAGGACGCTGGAAGGTGTACGTCTGCTCAGAGCGCGCGAGCTCAAAGATCAGCGCCGCGCCATCCATGCTCGACGCGCACTCCAGCGCGGTGCGAGCCATATCAAACACCTGCGCCCGAAGGTTGATTGCGGGGACACTGAGGCCCTCGTACACGCCCTCCGCTCGCGCCGCGTAGAGCGGCGCCGTGCTGGCGCTATAGATGCCGCTCGCAGCGGCGGCACTCCGTGCCAACCACTGCGCACTCTTTACTGTCGCCTCATCCGACGAGAAGGCCGCGCTCCAGGCAATGATCGCCGCCCCCTCGGTGCGGAGCCGTGCGGCGTCGCTGATCGACAGCGTGCCGTCCGCTGCAACGTGCAGTGAAGGTCGCAGGGCCGAGAGAAGTTCGTGCGGCGATGAGGCAATCTGTGTCATGGGAAGAGGATAGCGGAGCCGCTACTGCCGCTCTCCCTGACGCAAGATCGCGAGGCGCTCCTGCAGTCGCAACTCGTATTCAGGCTGCGTGACCCCGCATCGTTGCGCGATCTCAGGCACCGCCGCCCAGGCGAAGTCGTCCCACCCGTGTGCGCGCGAATCCCACACCGCAAGGAGCGTCGGCGCGCGACGCTCGTTCGCCTCACCCTTATGCAACAGGTGCGCGGCGGTGAGTCGCGACTCGTCAAAGAGTGCAACAAGTCCGAGTCCACGGAGGTCACCCTCTGGAAGGCGGTGCGGATCGCTGCGTAGCTGCTCAAGCAGCGATGCAAGGTCTGGTGCGCTCGCCTCTGCGATGGCCGGGAACCCACGACTGAGTGCGCGAAGTGCGGTGCGCGCCGTAAGAGGATCCAGTTCAGAGAGGAGACCTCGAATACGGAGGCGGCTGCTGCGCGGGCTACGAGGAGCGCTACCTGCAAGTGGATCCATGCAGCCGATCCCCGTTGGATCTGCAAGCCACTCAAAGTGATGGCCGCTCTCAATCACGATCTCGCGTCCGTGCTGCGAGGCTCCTGGCACTGGTGACGCAAGCGCAACAGCCTCGGCCACTCGAGAGGTGAGGTCGCGTGATGGAGAGGCGATGAGTATTGGAAGCCCTGCGTCGGCGAGTAGCGAGAGGTGCGCCAAGAGTTCAGCATCGGCAACGGCGTCGGCGACAAGAGCGCGGAGTGCGGCTGCCTCGTTGCTCATGCGCGGGTCACCTGCAGGCGACCGCTCTTGACCACTTCGTTGATCCAGTGGAGTTCGTCCCCAATCGTGGTCGCGCCACCGTGACCTGGGATCACACGCGTTGCGGCGGGAAGCCTTGCGAGTCTGCCGAGTGAGTCGACCATCGCCGCATCATCACCCCCTGGAAGGTCGGTCCGTCCCCATGCACCCTGGAAGAGTGTGTC
>JBEDBF010000012.1:0-19175 GCA_041177405.1 Chloroflexota bacterium
TCCATCCGCTCCTGCTCACTGAGGGCACTCTCCATGCGTCGCTTGGAGTCGGCGACGCTGCGGAAGGGGAGGATCGCGACGATCACGAATCGCTCTCTGAAGTCTGCAGCAGGTGTTGCGCGAGGCTGAGTCGTGATGCATCGTCGTGCATCACGCTCTTTGTGCCTACAACGCGCGGTACATGAGGAGCGAGCTCTTCGCGTAGTGCATCAGTGAGGTCACTCTCCTCTACGAGAAGCGTGTCGAAGAGTCCGGGAAGTGCACGCGCGACGCCGACTGGTGAGGAGGGGAGTCCGGCGGCGCTGAGCATGCGATCCGCCGGACCCTTGATCGCCTTTCCAGCAACGATTGGCGAGACGCCGATCACGCGAACACCACGCACGCGCACGCGCAGCGCTGATCGCTTCCTGGACGCCGCCCACCGCAAGAATTGGCGCGATCGAGATCAGCGGGTTTGATGGCGCGATCGCGATCAGGTCTGCTTCACGGACCGCCTCGATCACCTCTGCGCTGGCGCGTGCGCGCTGCGCTCCAACAAACTGAACCTCAAGCACCTCAGGTTTCGCCTGCGCCCCAACGAACCAGGGCTGAAACTCCATCCAGCCACCCGGCGTTCGAAGTTTGGTGCGAAGTGGGTCGTCAGTAGCCATGAGTATTGGCGCGTCAGCAAGTCCGAGCTGTCGTTGCAGTTCTCGATTCACCTCTGTGAGTCTGCCTCCCGCCTTCAGGAGCGCCGTGCGGTGGATGTGGAGTGCCAGGTCGCGATCGCCGAGCCTGAACCAGTCAGGCGCGCCGATCTTGCCGAACTGGTCGAGCGCGTTCCACGTTTCGCCGGCAAGTCCCCATCCGCGCTCGCGGTCGCCGAGTCCAGCGAGGGTGTAGAGGAGCGTATCGTGATCGGGGCAGATGGTGAGTCCGTGCAACTCAAAGTCGTCGCCAGGGTTGGCGATGATTGTCAGATCGCCGTGTGGGAGTGCACGGTAGAGGCCATCGGCGAGCTTTGCGCCGCCGACTCCACCGGCAAGGAGTGCAACGCGCGGGCTCACGCGGTGAGGCCGGGGAGCACCTCACGGCCGAAGGCTTCGGCCCACTCGACCTGGTTCCGGCCAACGTTGTGCAGATAGATCTTGTCGAAACCCATATCCAAGTAGCGCTGGATGGTCTTCTGGTGTGCAGTCAGGTCGCTTGTGATCAGCATGCGCCCCGTGAAGTCTTCTGGTCGCACGAGCTTCGCCATCTGCTGGAAATCGGCAGGGTTGCGGATGTCCTGCTTTGGGAACTTCATCCCACCATTCGGCCACTCGCGCATGGCGTTCTGAAGCGCCTCTTCGTCTGTTGATGCCCACGAGAGATGAAGCTGCAAGATCTTCGGCATATCGTCTGGGTTCTTTCCTGCGGCGCGCGCGCCTTCTGCAAACTTTTCAAAGACGGTCTGGATCTTCTCATCGGCAGCGCCAACAGTGATGATCCCGTCACAAAGCTCACCCGTCTTCTTTGCGGTGACCGGACCTGCGGTTGCCACATAGATTGGTGGCAGCTCGGCTGGGAGCGTCCAGAGTCGCGTGCTCTCTAGTTGGTACCAGCGACCCGCATGCTTCACGTCCTTTCCGGTGAAGAGCTTGCGGATGATCTCAATCGCCTCGAACATGCGCGCGATGCGCTCACCAACCTCTGGCCAGTAGCCACCCACCACATGCTCGTTGAGCGCCTCACCGGAGCCGAGGCCGAGCCAGTGTCGCCCTGGATACATGGCGGCGAGTGTTGCCGACGCCTGCGCCACCGTTGCTGGGTGCATGCGCCAACCTGGGCAGGTGACACCGGGGCCAATGTCGCCCTTCGTCTTCTCCGCAAGAAGCGTCATGACGTTCCAGACGAAGGGTGCGTTCCCCTGTTCTGGCACCCAAGGCTGGAAGTGATCCGCGGCCATTACTCCGCTCATCCCCGCGCGTTCCGCAGCTACCGAATAGTCAACGACCTCTTGCGGTCCAAACTGCTCGAGCATTGCGGCGTATCCAATCTTTGCTGCGCCACTACCCACGTTACGAACCTCCAACGGTGCGCTTCACCCCGGGTTCGCCGTGGGTGAGGATTGCGGTTGGTGAGAGTTCAAACCCAATGCGCGTCTGCTTCTTGAATTCGGCAATGCGCTCGGCAAGAATCTCTGGCTTCGTGATGTAGCGCGCAGTGATCTTTGCCATCTGTGCCTGCGCCGCCTCTTGGTCATCAATGATGTGCACTCGCCCAATGATCTGGACGTAGTTGTATCCCTCCTCAACCATGATCGCGACCCGTGGATCGCGACGTAGGTTCGCCGGCCATCGGCGGCCATCGGCGCTGTTGAAGAGGATGCGGTCGCCCTCCAAGGCGTACCAGACCACTGCGGAGAAGGGGGCGCCGTCGGCGTTCACCGTGGAGAGCGTGGCGAAGCGGGGCCGCTCAAGAAAGGCCCGGATCGCTGGGTCATGGAGCCGCTCAACGCTCATGAGGCGTACGCTACACGGAACGGTGCCCGCCGTCCCTGGTGGGCCCAGTAGTTGCGGAGGCAGCATGGCTCAGATTCACCTTCATGCCGAGAGCGGCGACTACGCTCCAGTAGTCCTGCTCCCGGGCGACCCGAACCGATCGAAGCGCATCGCCGCACGTTTCGACGGAGGTCTTGAAAAGGCGAAGCTCGTCAACGAGCACCGCGGCCTACTCGGATACACCGGCACGGTGAGCGGCATCCCCGTGAGCGTGCAGACCACCGGCATGGGAACGCCGACCACCTCCATCGTTGTTGAAGAGTTGCTCAACCTCGGCGCCGAGACGTTCATTCGCGTCGGTACGTGTGGTGGATTCCTGCATCTAGAGACAGGTGACGTACTCGTTGCATCTGCAGCCGTCGCCAGTTCTGGGATTGGCCCGATCCTTGGCTTCAACGAGCCGACGGCGCCAACCGCAGACTTTGATGTCACCGGTGCGCTGATCGCCGCCGCCAAGTCGGAAGGTTTGACGACGCACGTTGGGCCAATCGTGACCTCCGACGTCTTCTACGATCCAGAGCCGCGCGGCACCGCGCGGTGGGGGGCGCGCGGCTACCTTGGGGTTGAGATGGAGTCGGCGGCACTCTTCCTTCTTGCGATGCGCGAGCGCGCAAAAGGACGACCCGTTCGCGCGGGCACCATCCTCACCGTCTCCGACACGATCCGCGATCCAGAACTCGTGAAAGAGGCGCGAAAGAATGGTGGCGAGGCCTGGTACCGCCTCCCAGAAGATGAGCTGATTGCACGCATCGACCGAACGATCGGCGCCGCGCTCAAGGCGGCGGCACAGCTCGGCGCGCGTTGACAGAGGTCACACCTCGAATCGGCGTTGCGCTCGGCACGATCGGACTCACCGCGAGTGAGTGGCTCGATTGTGCTGGTGAGTTGGCCGAACTTCCAATCGAACGCGTTTGGATTTGGGATCACCTGATGGGGCGAGGCGCCCCTGATCGTCCAGTTCTTGAGGCGCTCACACTCGCCTCAGCCGCACTCGCGCGACACAGGTCACTCTCAATCGGCACGCTTGTCCTTGACGTGACAAAGCGTCACCCTGCACTCGCGGCAAAGTCGATCGCGACGATCGCCTCAATGGCGGAGGGACGCCTTTCCATCGGACTTGGAGCTGGTGGCGATGCGACCGAGCATGCGGCGCTTGGGATTGAGTTCGGCGCAATCGAGGAGCGGCTTGAGCTCATGGAGGAGACGGTCGGAATCTTTCGCGCCATGTTGGAGGGCGATCCGACACAGCGCATCACGCGCCGCACCGTTGGGGTCGCGCCGACGCTGGTCGAAGCCTCCTCGGCTCCACGACCGACCCAGCAGATCCCGCTCTACATTGCGGGTGATCATGAGCGCAGCATCGATCTTGCCGCGCGAGCAGGCGATGGGTGGATTGCGCCGGCGGCGAGTTTTGCGCGGGGAATCAAGCGGTTTCGGGAGGCGTCGGAACGTGCCGGAAGGCCTCGTCTCACCGCCCTCACGCTGCAGGAGCTTGGGAAGGACGAGTCGCTTGGTGAGACACCATTCGGTCGTGACCCACGAGGATGGCTCGCAACGCAGAGGGCGACCGGCGCTGACTGCGCAGTGATCACGCTTCGCAGTCGCCGCGACGTTGAGCAGTTTTCTGCGATGATTCCTTGAATGGAAAAGATTCAGTCGCAACCATGCGTTCGTTGCGGCGCCCCGGTCTCGTTGCAGGTGGCGCTCTGCGAGCGCTGCAATCCGTTGGGGCTGGCGCAGCCATCATCAAGCCAAGCACACGGAACGGTGTTTCTCGGCATTGGCGTTGCGGTACTCCTTCTCGCGTCACTCGCAGGGAGTTCGGCGAAGGGAGTCGGTCCTTTCACGGCGAAGATCAGTGAACCCGTCTCCGTTCCCGGTGGGCTCGCAGTGGAGATCATCGTTGAAAATACGGGGAGCGGCGCAGGCTCCGCCGCATGCAGCGTGAGCACGACAAAGATTGGGAGTGCAGGACTCACGGAGATCGTAACCACGGAACGGATCGAGCCTGGCACATCGGTCGCCATCGTGCGCGAGCTGAAGGCGTTTGGGGCCGAGCCACTCCCGCTGACAATCAACTGCGGGGACTAACGCTCCTCAAGGATCCTCTTTAGGCTCTCCAGGTCTGACTGAAAGATCCGTCTGAGTATCGGCCGCTGGATCAGCCCCCCAAGTGTTGGGAAGAGCGGCGGGCGCAGATACTCCATCCAGCGGATTAGAGTTCGTTCATCACCCTCCGCGCTGAATTCAAGCAGTCCCTCTCCAGTGAACTTCCCTTCGTGTCGGATGCCGAAGGCGTGTGGCGGTTCAAGTCGAGTGATCACGACGTCGTCTGTGGTGGAGATTCCGAAGATTCGCACGGTGGCGCGACCGCGAGATCCGACTCGCACGGGTCCAGGCGTGAGCATCTCAACACGTTTCATCTCGTGCATCCACTCCGGCTGCCGCTGGACGTCAGATGCAATCTCCCACACCCGTTGTAGCGGTGCGTTGATCACAATCTGCATGTACATCCGTGGTGGATTGATCACTCCTCTGCGAACCGCGCGCTGCAGGATCAACTCAACGATGAGGCTTCCACCGAAGCCAGCAGCGGCGAGTAGCGCGAGGGGTAGGAGGGGGGCGTCCATCACGACCGCCGTGCGCTCGCGGCGAGCCGTGATGCTGAGGGGTCCGATGCGTGCCGCGTCTTCACCCCCACATCGTCGCACGGCGCGGTACTCTTGGGGAGCAGTGCAGACCTTCGACTTCCTCGAGCAGATCCCCGACGCTGACCCCGCCGATACTGCGCGCCTCATCGCCGAACTGGAGCGCTCGGTCACCGCTCACGGCCCAGAGCGCGCACGCCTCCTCATGATGCGACTGATGGCGCGCGCCCGGGATCTTGGCGTGGATCTCCCCACGCTGGCAACCACGCCGTATATCAACACGATCAAGACGAGCGACGAGCCGGCCTTCCCAGGCGACGAGGCAATGGAGACTCGCATCAGGCACATCGTGCGCTGGAATGCTGCGGCGATGGTGCTACGCGCCAACAAGGAGCACCCAGGAATTGGGGGCCACCTTGCAACGTACGCAAGCGCGGCCAGCCTTTATGAGGTCGGGTTCAATCACTTCTTCCGCGGCAAGGTTGGTGGGGCCGGCGATCAAATCTTCTATCAGGGCCACGCAGCTCCTGGAATCTACTCTCGCGCCTTCCTTGAGGGGCGGATTGGGGAGACGCAACTTGAACGATTCCGTCAGGAGACCGAAGGACCGGGCGGCCTCCCCTCGTATCCGCATCCGCGACTCCTCCCGGACTTCTGGGAATTCCCAACCGTCTCCATGGGGCTCGGCGGGATTGGCTCCATCTATCAGGCGCGATACAACCGATACCTCCACAACCGTTCGCTCGCCGACACGTCGAAGAGTCGTGTCTGGGCCTTCCTCGGCGACGGTGAGATGGACGAGCCCGAGTCCGCCGGCGCCCTCACCCTTGCCGCACGTGAGGGGCTCGACAACCTGACCTGGGTCGTGAATTGCAATCTGCAGCGCCTTGATGGGCCCGTGCGAGGGAACGGAAAGATCGTGCAGGAGCTTGAGGGTCTCTTCCGCGGCGCAGGTTGGAATGTCATCAAGGTGATTTGGGCGCGCGAGTGGGATTCGCTGCTCGCCGCGGATGCGACCGGCGACCTTGTGCGCAAGATGGACAACACCGTCGACGGCGAATTCCAGAAGTACACGGTCGCAGGTGGCGCATATATCCGCGAGCACTTCTTTGGACCAGAGCCGGCGCTCCAGCAGCTCGTTGCGCACCTCAGCGATGAAGACCTGGTGAGACTACGCCGCGGCGGACACGACTACCGCAAGATCCACGCCGCGTACGCCGCTGCGGTGGCGCACAAGGGTGCGCCGACCGTGATCTTGGCGAAGACGGTGAAGGGCTGGACGCTCGGCCCATCCGTAGAAGCGACAAACCCTGCGCACCAGGCAAAGAAGCTGACAGAGGCGGAGCTGCGCGCCTTCCGTGACCGACTCGACCTTCCAATTCCAGACGAGAAGATCCCTGAGGCCCCGTACTACCATCCAGGACCGTCTAGCCCAGAGGCGAAGTACATTGCCGAGCGCCGCGCGGAACTCGGCGGACCACTCCCATCTCGCGTTGTTCACCCCTCAACCTGGACGCCGCCGCAGCCGGCTGTTGACGAGGAGTTTGCCGCTGGGAGTAGCGTCGCAGTCAGCACCACAATGGCCTTTGCAAAGTTGATGCGCAATCTGATGCGTGACCCATCGCTCGGTAAACTCATCGTGCCAATCGTTCCCGATGAGGCACGAACCTTCGGCATGGATCCGCTCTTCAAGCAGGTAGGAATCTATGCGCCGTTTGGGCAACGCTACGAGCCGGTCGACTCTGAGCTGCTCCTTAGTTACCGTGAGTCGCAGAGTGGTCAGGTGCTCGAGGAGGGGATCAGCGAAGCGGGTTCAATGGCTTCGTTCCAGGCGGCAGGTACTGCGTACGCTACGCATGCTGTTGGAACGATTCCCTTCTACGTCTTTTACTCGATGTTCGGATTCCAGCGAGTCGGTGACCAAATCTGGCAAAGCGGAGACGCCCGCGCACGCGGCTTCCTGATCGGTGCGACCGCCGGGCGGACCACACTCGCTGGCGAAGGGCTGCAGCATGATGACGGCCACTCGCACCTGATCGCCCACGCCATGCCGCATGTGGTTGCCTACGATCCAGCCTTTGCCTATGAGATGGCGGCGCTGGTGCGTCGGGGCATCACACGGATGTACGAGCGCGGCGAGGACATCGTCTACTACCTGACCATCTATAACGAGAATCAAGTGCAGCCACAACTTCCAGCGGAAGAGAGCGTTGCAGAGGGGATCCATCGGGGCCTCTATCGATTCGCTCCTGCCGATTCGACCCTTACTGGTGTTCGTGTTCGCCTCTTCGGGTCTGGCGCGATCATGGGGGAGGTGCTGAAGGCGCGCGAACTCCTCCGTGAGCGTTTCGGCGTGCAGGCTGAGATCTGGTCTGCAACGTCGTACTCCGAACTTCGACGCGAAGCGCTTGTCATTGAGCGTTGGAATCGTCGTAACCCAAGCTCCAGCCCAAGAACGTCATGGCTGCAAGAGCAGCTTGATGGAGATTCCGCGCCAATCGTTGCGGCGAGCGATTGGATGACGGCGATGCCGGATCTGATCGCACCATGGATACGCGTCCCGTATCTTGTTCTTGGCACCGACGGTTTCGGGCTGAGCGACACACGTGAGGCCCTTCGCGCCTTCTTCTCCGTTGATGCCGCACATATTGCAGCGGCGGCGATGGTCGCACTTGCGAGGAACGGTGACCGAAGCGCAACCGATGCCGCTGCGGCGATCAAAGACCTTGGGATCGACCCAGAGCTACAGCCCGTCTTTGTTCTCGATCGCTAGGGGTTTCGCCCGGTAGAGGATCTCGAATCCGCGAACGATGACAAGTACGCTTGTCGTATCTGACAAGGGGCTTTGACGAATTTCACGTGGAGTGCCACGCTTAGGTCGACTGAATCAACGGACGTGATTCGGCTGCGTGTAGGGGGACCTCGCGACATGGAGAATCTTTTCGGGTGGGGGGTTGGCGGCTTTCTGACTGGACTCCGTGAGGGCGTTGAAGCGGCCCTGATTGTGGGGATCATTGCCGGGTATCTGGTCAAGATTGGTCGCTCGGACCGACTCGGCGTCATCTGGGCTGGCGTGCTGGCCGCGATTGCAACCTCAGCGGCGATAGGTGTTGGGGCGTTCTTGATCCTAGGTGGGCTAGAGGGTGACACCGAGAAGCTCATTGAAGGGTTCACCTCGCTCCTCGCAGTTGTGATCCTCACCTACATGATCTTCTGGATGCGCAAGCAGGCGGTGACCCTTGGCGCGGAGCTCCGAAAGGGAGTTGATCGCGCGATCGCCTCCGCCTCAATCCTTGGCCTCGCTGCCCTTGCCTTTACTGCGGTCATTCGTGAAGGCATCGAAACGGCACTCTTCCTACTCGGGCAGACGACCGCTGCAAGCGAGGCTGGAGCCGGTTCATGGGTGGCAGTCGGCGCCCTCATTGGGCTCGCGGTTGCGACGCTGATTGGGGTTGCAATCTTCCGTGCGGGGGTGCGACTTAACCTCGGCGCCTTCTTCAACGTCACGGGCGCTGCGCTCGTGGTGATCGCTGCTGGACTCCTTTCATACGGAGCACATGAACTCATTGAGGTGGGTCTTCTCCCCGCGATCGTCGCACCGGTATATGACCTCTCCGGAGTCCTCCCTCACACGGAAGGAATCGGACAGTTCTTGCGTGCAATCGTTGGATACAGTGCGACGCCTGAACTGAGCGCACTCCTCTTGCAGATTGGTTACCTTGCATTCGGACTCTTCTTCTACGTCTTGCCTGTGCGTCGCGCGTCGGCAGTTCGCGCAGTGAGTGGCGCCACCTCATAACTCGTGTCACGTGCGCTCGAACTTCGCAGTGTTGTCCATTCGTTTGATGGGCGAAGGGTTCTTCACGGCGCTTCACTGACGCTTGAGCCCGGGGAGTGCGTGGCGCTGCTCGGCGCAAACGGCAGTGGAAAGACCACGCTACTCCGGCTCGCCGCTGGTCTACTGCAACCTGACGCGGGCGAGATCTTGGTTTCGGGTACGCCAGCTGCGGCCGGAAGGCCCGACGTTGGCATTGCATTCCAAGACTCGCGGCTTCTTAGCTGGCGCAGCGCGGCAAGAAATGTTTCTCTCCCACTTGAGCTAGTGCACGGCGTGACGCCTGCGGTACGCGCGTCAGCCTCCGCTGCACTGACGCGTGTTAATGGAGTTGCGCTTGCGGATCGCGCGCCCGCCGAGCTCTCTGGTGGCGAGCGGCAGCGTGTGGCACTTGCACGAGCGCTCGTTCGTGAGCCAGCACTGATCCTTCTGGATGAACCCTTCGCCGCACTAGATGCGCCAACTCGAAACCGCTTCTGTGAGGAGCTCCCCGAACTCATCGGGTCGGCCGCAGCGCTTCTCGTTACCCACGACGTTGCTGAGGCACTCATGGTGGCGGATCGCGTCCTCATCCTCGGTGCGGATGGCCAAATCGTCGGTGGCTGGAAAGGGCTCCGTTCGCTCCGCGCTCACGAGCGCCGAGCCGCCCTACTTGCACCTGACGGTCTCGCGCAGCAGGCGCAACTGCTCGCGGCCCTAGGCGGAGTGACTCATGTTTAGCGCCCGTCGCGCGCAGCCAATCGTGCTCGCAATGCTTCTCCTTATGGCATGGGAGGTTGGCGCGCGGATCAGTGGCGTTCCAACGTTCATTCTGCCGCCCCCTTCACTTGTCGCGGCGCGCTTTGCTCAAGCATGGGGAGACGGAACGATGGTGCGCCACCTCCTCCCGACGGTGACCGAGGTGGCGGTTGGCGGTCTGATCGGCGGGCTGCTCGGGCTACTGATCGGGATTGGACTCGGCCTCTCGGGCGCGGCGCGACGACTTGCCAGTCCGTATCTTGTCGCCGCGCAATCGACGCCGATCCTGGCACTCGGCCCTCTCCTTGTCCTCTGGTTCGGGCCTGGCGCAACTGCAAAGATTGCGATCTGCGCGCTGATCACCCTCTTTCCCATGGCGATCGCGACCCTCGTGGCCGTGCGCGACGCAGATCGGGGACTGCTCGAACTCGCTCGCTCGATCGGCGCATCCAGAGTCCAAGGACTTCTGTTGGTTCGGCTCCCTAATGCGCGGAGCGGGATCTTTGCGGGGGCCCGAGTCGCCGCCACCCTGGCAGTGGTTGGCGCGATTGTGGGCGAGTGGCTCGGTGGGAGCGCCGGCTTGGGGATTCTCGTGAACTTGGCTCGGGGTTCCCTCTTTGACACACCACTCCTGTTTGCAGCACTTGTGCAAATCGCGATCCTCGGCGCTTGCGCATACAATCTCGTGGTTGCCGCAGAACGGTTCACCTCGCGCTTGCAGAGATAGGAGACGCTATGTCACTCGGCCGAAAGCTCAATCTGTTGCTGGTTGCAGCCATCAGCCTTTCGATCGTTGTCGGTGCGTGCGAAGGGACTCCAGCGACACCGACTACGAGCGCCTCACGTACGGCGCTGAGTGTTGGCCTCGGTTACATCCCGAGCGTGCAGTTCGCCCCGTTCTATCTGGCGCAGCAAAGCGGCGCATATGAGCGCGCTGGCCTCGATGTGACGATTCAGAACCAGATTGACCCAGACCTAATCAGCCTTGTAGGGAGTGGCGCCGTGGACATCGCCCTCGCCGATGGCACGAGTGTGATCCCTGCGGTCTCAAATGGAATTCCAGTTCGCTATCTGGCAACGGTCTACGGCATTCTTCCCAACGTGATCATCGCTCGAGCTGATGCTGGGATTAGCACCCCAAGCGATCTTGCGGGGCGAAAGGTGGGAACGCCCGGACAGTACGGATCCGGCTACCTGACTCTACTCGGCATCTTGGCCGAAGCGTCACTTGAAGTTTCAGATATTCAACTTGAGCTCTACCCAGACTTTGGTCAAACGCAGGCGCTTATCACTGGACAAGCGGACGCGGTAACCGGTTACGCAAACAATGACCTAGTCCAAGCAGAAGCGGCGGGCCTTGATCTGAGCGTCTTCTATGCGGCCGCATCTGCACCATTCGCAGGGCCGGGGCTCATCAGCGCGCCTGAGACGATTGATGCCAAACGCGATGCGATTCGCGCCTTCATTGCGGCAACCCTTGATGCAATGGAGCAGATCAGTGCGAACCCTGAGCTCGGTGTCGATGCGGCGGCGAAGGTCATTCCTGAAGTTGCTGCCGACGCCGCCTCGCGCGCGAAGTCCCTCACGGTGATGAAAGCGACTGTCAGTGTCTGGCGCGGCCCCGCTCAAGAGGGCGCCGGGCTCGGTGCAATCGATCGTGCCGGCTGGGCCACCTCGCTTGGATTCTTGCGCGGGCTCCCTGATCAGGGGATTCGTGCCGATCTCACCGTAGAGGAACTCATTGACGAGTCGCTCCTTCCGTAACTCGGGATTCGCGCCGACCGCGAGGTACGCGTTTACCGCGAGGTACGTGTTTACCGCGAGGTACGCGCCCACCGCTAGACGAGAGGCCAGGGGAGTGCCGGCCAGTCAGGTGACGGTTCGGGGAGGCAACCTGCCGCAATCAGTGTGTTGATCCGTTCGCGCAGGGCTTCGACCTCTTCTCTGCTGATGAGTTGACGAAGTCTCTCCGCCAGCGCATCGGGCCCACCTGCAGCGAGTAGCTCCGCACCGTGCGTCAGTGCTCTGCGCTCATCAGGCAGGAGGGGGTCGCTGCGCCAGTTCCATAGCACCGTGCGGAGTTTTGGCTCAATCGCGAACGTGACTCCGTGGTCCACACCGAGCATCATCGAATCGCTGATTGGAAGAAGATGTCCCGCCTTCCGATCACCGTTGTTGATGATCGCATCCAGAAGGACGATCGGTCGCAAGACTGGATCGCTGCCGTTGACCGCATCGATCGCACGTTGCACACCAAGATGCTCTATCCAGAGTTGAACCGCTCCTTCGCCGGCTGGACCGTCGCGAAGGATCGTTGGCGGAACGACGTGGAGGCCGAGCGCTTCGCTCAGCTCGAATGCTGCAACCTCGCGTCCGGCGAGCGTGCCGTCTGGGAAGTCCCAGAGCGGTTGCTCGCCACGGATCGGCTTGTAGATCACCTGCAAGGCAGGCTTTACGCCTTCAAGTTCGCAGAGGAAGGTGGCGTTGCTGGCATCCGCAAGGCGCCCAACGGGGCGCAGCCCCGTGGCTGTGCGAAGTGCCGTTAGTGCCTCGGCGGTGGTGAGGCTCCCGCCAGGCACTGGGAGGCGGATCATGCAGCCGCTGGTTAGTTCAGGTAGGCGGCCTTGCGCGCGCAGCGGTGCCCCGTCACTTCGAGCGGCGCTCCGCAGTTTGGGCAGGGTGGACGTCCTGCCGCGGCAAGCTGAAGCGCGCGCTCGGCAAATGTGAGCGCTGCCGCGGGGCTGAGTGAGACCCGCAGGACGTCCGGGCCGTCAGGCGCGTCATTCATCGGTGGCGGTGCGTCGGAGGCATCCTCTTCGTTCATGTCGTCACGGAACTCAAGGATGAGTCGATTCACAGACGGATCCCACGCGAGTGCAATCGTGCCCACACGAAACTGCGCGTCCAGCGGCTCAATCAACTTTGGCACCGAGGCGGGGAGCGGCGAGCCAGCCGCCGGAAGGCCGATCTCCGCGCCCTCCCCAAGATCTTTGAGCATCTCGGCAATTCGGCGCGCGAGGATTGCAACTTGCGACTTCTCCACGATCACGGCAGACGTGCGCCCTCCTTCGGTTGCCTGGAGGTGAAAGACGCGCTGCCCAGGCTCACCGATCGCGCCTGCAATAAAGCGATCTGGCGCATCGAATCGAAGGATCCTGCGCGCCACGCTCCTTACTCCCGACCGAGGAGTCGGCCGAACAGCGAGTTGCGACGCTCGCGCGGCGTGAATAGCGAGGCGATTCCAGCAGCAGATTCGTTCAGCCGAAGGATCGTCGGGCGTTCGGAACCGTATCTGATCACGCTGATGCTGGCGGGATCAATCACGATGCGCTGAAAGAGGTCGAGAGGTGCACCGCTGGCGTCGGAGATGATTGCCTTGATGATGTCGCCGTGACTCACCGCCAGCCAAACGTCGTCGTCCTTGAATTGCGAGTCCAGGTCACGGATCGCTT
Organism: Chloroflexota bacterium; assembly: GCA_041177405.1. GTDB lineage: Bacteria > Chloroflexota > Limnocylindria > Limnocylindrales > Limnocylindraceae > Limnocylindrus. The sequence goes on from JBEDBF010000012.1 coordinate 13,196, forward strand.
CGGTGGCGCGAGTCGCCGCGGCCCGGAGTGACTCACCTTCGGGGAACTGCATTGCCGAAGGCTGGCGCTGGACCGTTGCCCAGAGCGGATCTTTCGCGAGCACCTTCAGTTCTCTCCCTGTCCAGTTACCGTAGTCGACCTCAGTGAGTCGCTCTTCAATCTGCGCCTCTGGACGTGCGGGCACGCTCGGTCCACGAGTGGAGCGAATCGCCTCGACCGTCTCACGGCAGCGTTGGATTGGTGAGCTGAAAATGCCGGCGAAGCGCACTCCGGCGAGTCGCTCCGCGACAAGCTTCGCCTCACCGCGGCCCGCAGGGCTGAGAGGGATCCCTTCACGTCGACCGCTCAGCAGACCGCCCGTCTCAGCGGTTCGTGCGTGACGGACCAGGACGAGCGTCGCCACTGCTACGCGAGTGCGTCGAAGATTCGCAGGTAGCTTGCATCCAGCGGACGGTTCTTTCCACCGACCTCTGCAAGCGGCACCTCAACGATTGCGCCAGCACGAAGTGCGACCATGTTCCCCCAGCGACCCGTCTCCAACGCCTCAACTGCGGTGACGCCGTATCGCGCACCAAGGACGCGATCGGCGGCGGACGGGGGACCGCCGCGCTGGAGGTGGCCGAGTCGCGTGCAGCGCACCTCAAGCCCGGTACGCTCCTCAAGGATCGCAGCGATGGCATCACCCACCGCAACCTTGTCAAGACGCGGATGCCCGAACTCATCGCGCGGCACGTCACCGTTCAAGGTGAGTAGAGTCTCGGGGAGCTGCACACCTTCGGAGACAACGATCACCGATGCCCCCGTTGCATACGTCCTCCGACGTGCGACGAACTCTACGAGTTGGTCAATCGCCGCGGAGTCAACGAGCCGTTCTGGCACGAGGATGCTGTCGGCACCACCAGCGAGTCCGCCCCACGCAGCAACCCAACCGGCGTCTCTCCCCATCACTTCGACAACAGCGACGCGGTGATGTGAACCGGTCGTGGTCTGAATGCGGTCGAGCGCTTCGGTGACGATGTTCGCAGCCGTATCAAAGCCGAGGCAGCCCTCCGTCCCCCAAACGTCGTTGTCCATCGTCTTTGGGATCGCGACCACGGCGGCGCCTCGCCTGGCGAGCCCTGCGGCGACGGAGAGGGTGTCGTCGCCACCGATCACGACGAGCGCGTCGAGGCCGATGCGCTTGATTGACGCCTCAGCTGCATCGAGTCCACCTTCGCGCTTCAGCAGATTCGTGCGACTAGAACCGAGCACCGTCCCGCCTCGTGCTTGAATACCACGCACGTCATCTCGGTTCAGAGGTCGCGAGAGGGTTGCGTCTGGGTTTGCAAGGCCGGCCCATCCGTCCAAGATCCCCACCACGCTATGACCTCCAGCCTCCGCGCGGCGCACCACGGCCCGAATCGCAGGATTCAGTCCGGGACAGTCGCCACCGCCAGTCAGTACGCCAATCCGGAGGCGTTTCGCCTCCATCGTTGGGCTCATCGCTGCGGTTTCGTCATCTTCGTGGGCTGCACCAGCGCATCGTACTCGCTCGCGCTCACGTAGCCCAGCTTCAGTGCTGTCTCGCGCAGCGTGCCTCCCGTTGCGTGCGCCTGCTTCGCAATCTCCGCCGCTTTGTCATAGCCAATGGCAGGCGTGAGCGCAGTGACTAGCATCAGAGACGCGCCCAACAGCTCGTTGATTCGCTTTTCGTTTGGCTCCATGCCGTCAATGCAGTGCAGGGCGAACGAGCGCGACGCATCTGCGAGCAGGCGCACTTGGGACAACAGGTTGTAGGCGATCAGTGGCTTGTAGACATTGAGCTGAAAGTTCCCCTGGCTTGCGGCAAAGGCGATCGCTGCGTCAAGCCCGTATACCTGTACCGCAACCATCGTCAGTGCCTCGGCCTGCGTTGGATTCACCTTCCCGGGCATGATGGAGGAGCCCGGTTCGTTCTCTGGGATGTTCAGTTCGCCGAGCCCCGCGCGTGGGCCCGAAGAGAGCCAGCGCACATCGTTGGCGAGTTTCATCAAGGTTGCCGCGACTGTGCGCAGCGCCGCGGAGAGGTGCAGCGTCGGCTCTTGCCCTGCAAGTGCGGTGAACTTGTCTGGGGCACTGGTGAAGGGTTGCGTGGTGAGGCTCGCAATCTGTTTCGCCGCGCGTTCGGCAAACTCTGGATGACTGTTCAGTCCCGTTCCGACAGCGGTACCGCCGAGAGCCAGAGGGTAGAGGTCGTTGCGCGCGCTCTCAATGCGCTTGATATCGCCAGCGAGTGCGGTCGCATGCGCACCGAACTCTTGTCCGAGCGTGAGCGGCACTGCGTCCTGAAGGTGCGTGCGTCCAATCTTGACAATTGAAGACCAGCTCTTCGCCTTCGACATCAGCGAGCCGTGCAGCTGGGTGAGGGCGGGGATCAGCTGCTCGTTGACTGCGAGAACGGCAGCGACGTGAATTGCGGTGGGGAAGACGTCGTTTGACGACTGAGAGAGGTTGACATGGTCGTTGGGGTGCACTGGTGACTTCCCGCCGCGAGCTCCCGTCGCGAGTTCGTTTGCTCGCGAAGCGATCACCTCGTTGACATTCATATTGGTCTGCGTGCCTGAGCCGGTCTGCCAGACAGAGAGCGGGAACTCGTCACGAAGCGCACCTGAAGCGACCTCGTCTGAGGCGCTGGTGATCTGAGCCGCGATCTCGGCGGGTAGGAGTCCTAGTTCGGCATTCACGGTTGCCGCGGCCCGCTTGATCAGGGCGAGTGCGTGGATGAGTCGCTGCGGCATCACCTCTTCGCCAATAGCAAAAAACTTGAGTGATCGAGCGGTCTGCGCGCCCCAGTGGCGATCAGCGGGCACATCAATTGGACCGAACGAGTCACGTTCGCTGCGGGTGCCTCCAGCCTTGTCGCTCCCCATTGCGGCCTCCGATTCTAGGCACGTACGGCCCTTCCCCCTAAGTGTAGGATCCTGGCGATGGATTCGGTAAAGATTGAGCTTGACCCCTTCCGCACGAGCGATGGAGTCCTCCTCTTCCGTCGTCTCTTCCGGCCCGCGACTGCGCCAATCGGCGACCTTCTGATCTGCCACGGTATCGGTGAGAGCTCTTCGCGTTATATCCAGGCGGCGCGGGCCTTCGCGGAGGCTGGTTGGCGCACGGCGACCTTTGACCTACGCGGACACGGCCGTTCCGAAGGCCCGCGGGGCTATGTCTCAACGTGGAGTCGCTTTCATGATGATCTCGCCGAACAGGCCGATGCGTTGAGCAGTGCTGACCGACCTCTCGTTGTCTTGGGGCACAGCATGGGCGGCCTCATTTCATTCGGCGCGGCCGCATCCGGCCGCATCCGGCCGGCGAAGCTCGTCCTCTCCGCGCCAGCGCTGGAGGCGAACATCGCCCCGTGGAAGCGTGTGGTCGCACCAATCCTTTCGAAGGTTCTGCCAGAGCTTCGGATCTCAACGGGAATCGGCCTAGACGTAGATCTGGGGCAGCAGCTACCGAACGAAGATCCTGACGCGCCTGGATATCTCTATGCAGTAACCACGAGACTTGGTGACGAAGGATTTCGCGCGCAGCGCGCAGCGCGAGCAGTTGTTGCGCGGGGCGGAGCCTTCCCTGTGGAGACACTTGTGATCCACGGAGCAGGGGACAAGCTGGTCCGGCCCGAGTGGTGTCGCCCGATCGGAGGGCTTGGTGGCGTGCACTACGAACTACTTGATGGATTCAACCATCATCCGTTCGCCACCCTTCGCTACATGGATGCGGTGAATCGAATCTTGGAGTTCATCGGCCGCGCATAGCGTCGGCGCACGCCGATCTGCCGTTAGCGTGTGCGTTACTTTTGTTCGAGAGCGGCGCGCGCCTTTGCAGGATCGTCCACCACGAATGAGAAGGTGGCGCGGTCGCCCCAGCGTCCGGTGAAGAGGTGTCCGTACACGTTTACGCCAGCGCTGGAGAGTCGCTCAAGAACGGAGAGCATTCCGCCCGGCTTGTCGTCAACCTCAGCGAGGACGGAGTCACCCTCAATGAATTGGTAGCCTCCCGCCTTGAGGACCTCGCGAGTGGCGCTGTCATCGGCCGTCTTGAGAATCACGTGGCCGTGTTCGCCCACGCCGCCGCCCCCGATCGCCTTGAGGTCAACGGCGCGCTTTTCGAGTTCACGGCAAAGCGCCGCCAGTGCGCCGGGCGTGTGCGAGAGCTGGATGACGAACTGCTTCGACATGAGCAGATCCTACTCCCAGGGGGGTGCGTGCGCCAGCCCTCCTAAACGTTGGGGTGCGGCGGTAGGCTAGCGGCAACGCGTAGTGACGGTCACCACCGAGTGGGGACGTTGTGGGGTGGAGCGCCCCAGCGCTGGCGAGTAGTGATAAGCGAGCAGTTGAAGGAGGAGTGAGATGCGAAGCTTCAAGCAGTACATCAACGGCAAGGCGGTCGCCGCCAAGTCTGGCAAGACGATCGTCGTGGAAGACCCTTCAACAAGAGCGAAGATCGCCACGGTCCCACACAGCGGCAGGGAAGACATCAACGCAGCGGTCGCCGCGGCGCGCGCCGCCTTCCCGTCGTGGTCTGCCACTACTCCCGGCGAACGGAGCCTTGCACTGCTCAAACTCGCTGACGCGCTCGAATCAAGGAAGCGCGCCTTCGTCCGGGCGGAGTCGGAGAACGCAGGGAAGCCGATCAGCGCTGTCGGCGTAGAGGTGGACGCGGTCGTCGATAACCTGCGCTACTTCGCTGGCGCCGCGCGCAACGTGGAGGGGAAGGCGGTCGCTGAATACCTCCCTGGTCGTACGAGCATGATCCGTCGCGATCCGGTTGGCGTGATCGCCTCCATCGCCCCATGGAACTATCCGCTCTTGATGGCGGGCTGGAAGATCGGTCCGGCGCTCGCGACTGGCAACACCATCGTCTTGAAGCCTTCAGCGCGCACTCCAATAAGCGCGCTGATGCTCGGCGCACTGGCGCAGGAGATCTTGCCGCCTGGCGTATTGAACGTGATCACTGGGCCGGGCTCAGATGTGGGTGCGGCACTCTCGCGGCACCCAGGCATCGACATGGTCTCTGTCACTGGCGACACGGCAACGGGGAAGCGCATCGCCGCCGCAGGTGCCGAGAGCGTCAAGCGACTCCATCTTGAACTCGGCGGGAAGGCGCCGGTTCTCATCTTCGATGATGCGAACCTGGAACTTGCCGCTGAGACGATGCGCGCGGCGAGCTTCTGGAATGCGGGGCAGGATTGCACCGCCGCCTGCCGCATCGTCGTGGGGCCAAAGTCGTACGAAAAATTTGTCGCACTGTTTGAACAGCAGGTAAAGACGATCAAGGTGGGGGCGACCACGGATAAGGCCACAGAGATGGGCTCGCTGATTAGCGCCGAACAGCTCAAGCGCGTTGAGGGATTCGTCAGTCGCGCAGCCAAGAAGGCAGAGGTCGTCCTCGGCGGTAAGACGATTCGTTCTAAGGGGCACTACTACAGCCCAACGATCATTGCGGGACCGGCGCAGTCTTCGGAGATCGTCCAAGACGAAGTATTCGGACCAGTCGTCACGGTGCAGCGCGCCAAGAGCGACGAGCAGATGGTGGAGTGGGCGAACGACTGCCGCTTCGGACTCGCTTCGTCGATCTGGACGAACGACGTGGCGCGCGCCTTCAAGGTTTCCAAGGCGCTGCAGTTCGGCACCGTCTGGGTGAACGATCACTTCACGCTCGCGAGCGAGATGCCGCACGGTGGCTTCAAGCAGTCGGGCTACGGGAAGGATCAGTCCATGTACGCCCTTGAGGATTACACGGTGGCGAAGCACATCATGGTGCGCAGCGAGTAGCAGCCCGCATGTTCTAGGCTGCACCGATGCAGCAGAACGTGCCACCGCCACCGCCGTTTGAAGAGGGCCTCTCGCAGGAGTGCTGGTTCAGCGTGGATGTGGAGTGCTCCGGACAGACCCCACTTGAGGGGAGCCTTATCAGCATCGGCGCCTGCCTCGTGGATGACCCATCCCGCACCTTTTACGTTGAG
>JBEDBF010000013.1:0-23219 GCA_041177405.1 Chloroflexota bacterium
CGACGTGCGCATCATCACCAGCAGCCACGGCCTCCAAAAGGCGAGCGAAGCAGACATCATTCGTGTCGGAAAAGGATTTAGCGTTCCATTCAATGGTTCAATGGGAACGATCACGCTCAGCCCAACATACCTTGCGCAGATGCGGGCAATTTTGGAGCGAGAACGATTCGACGTGCTTCACTATCACGAACCGTTTGTTCCGTTTCTCAGCCTCGTCACGCTGACCCTCTCAACGTCAGTCAATATAGGAACGTTCCACGCGTTCGGCGGACTCTCCATCAGTTACGAGTTTGGAAAGCGGATGCTCGGACATTACGCAGGCAAACTACACGGAAGGATTGCCGTCAGCCCCGCTGCACGCCACTTCATCAGCCGCTACTTCCCAGGCGAGTACAAGATTGTGCCGAACGGCGTGGAGCCGGGGCGATACCAACGGGCGGTGCCGATCGCGCGCTATCGCGACGGCGTACCGAACATTCTCTTTGTTGGGCGGATGGAGCCGAGAAAAGGCCTGATTCATTTGTTGCGAGCCTTCCGAAAGTTGCAGCGCGATGGCGTCCGGGCGCGACTCCTCCTGGTCGGCACGGGGCCTGGAGAGCGTGAGGCGCGTCGGTATGTGTTGACGCGGCAGCTAGAGGACGTGGAGTTCTTGGGCCGCGTCCCAGAGGGGCAGAAGGCACAACTCTTCAAGACCGCAGACATCTATGTGTCGCCAGCTACAGGGCGTGAATCATTTGGGATTGTGCTACTGGAGGCAATGTCTGCAGGTGCACCAATCATCTGTTCGGATATCCACGGGTACCGTGGCGTCGTGCGACGCGAACGCGACGGCATCTTGGTGGAGCCAGGGAACGCAGATGCGCTCGCCGCCTCAATCCGCCGGCTCATTGACGATCCACAGCTGCGCGCGCAACTCTCGCGCGCGGGCGAGGAGCGCGCGCAACTCTTCACCTGGGAGCGTGTTGGGCAGGCGGTAGAGGAGTACTACGGATTTGTGATCCGACGACTCGCGGAGCAGGGCCAGCTCCCGCAAGGTTTCAGCGCTCCGATCCCTCCGCCACCCGGCCCGCGAGTTCGCACAACAGGCGAGCGGTAAGCCCCCAGACTCGCAGTTCGCCGGGCACGACAAAGGCGCCGTATCGGAGCGGCACACCGTTCTGGTCACCGTCGACGTCCTGTACGGGAAGCCTCGGGTCGAAGATGCCGAGCTCGGCCCCCACCACACCTGCCACCTCCGTAGGGTCGGGGTTCAGCGTGGGTGTTTCGGGCGCGACCGCCACCACAATATGGATGAGGAAGTTACTCGCTGGGATATAGGCGGGATCGAGCGTCCCGACAATGATGATGCCGTGCTTTGGATCGTCAGCGTCAAAGCCGAGCTCCTCGTGGAGCTCGCGAATCGCCGTCTGCTGTGGCGTCTCACCCGGCTCCATCTTCCCCCCAGGGAGAGCGAGTTGCCCGCCGTGCGTTCCTCCTTGGGCGCGCTTGATCAAGAGCACCTGACAGTCAAACGGGTGGGGCTCCACGCTTGCTCCGCCGCCACCCACGCCGCAACTTCCTAGTGCAACAGGTGGGACAAGTAGTGCGGTGACCGCCGCCACGCGCGGCGTCCCCGTGACAGGCGGGTTCAGATCAACTGCCTCAAGACTCGGAAGCCGTCGCGGGGTGAGATTCGGTTGAAGTGGAAAGGGGAGCGGGGGGAGGCTCCCCGCTGCATCGCGCGTCAACGCACGACGCACCCTCGCCGCAATGTTCTCCGCCGCCTGGCGTTGCGCCTCCACGAGTTAGCTCGGGCGAACGGTTACCCCTGGCGCGCTTGGCGCACGGAGTGATCGCCCAGCGATGCGTGAGCTCCGCGCCGGTGTTGAACCGGTTGGGAGTGGCTTCGGCTTGCGTCGCAGCGCGTGCTCCAACACCTGACCGATCGTCTCTACTGGAACGATCTTCAGCGCCTTGCGAATCTCCTCTGGGATTTCAGGAAGATCTTTCTCGTTCTTCTTTGGGATCAACACGAGACGCGCGCCCGAAGCGTGGGCCGCAAGCGCCTTGCTCTTCAGCCCACCGATCGGAAGCACGCGACCACGCAGGGTCACCTCTCCAGTCATTGCAACATCTTTGCGGACTGGAATCCCGGTCAGCGCTGAGACGATCGCCGTCGCCATGGTCACGCCAGCGGAAGGACCATCTTTTGGAATGGCGCCCGCCGGCACGTGAATGTGCAACCCCAGCTTCTCGAAACGCTCTGGTGCAATGCCAAGCTCACTCGCGTGCGACTTGATCCACGTAAGCGCAGCACGAGCTGATTCCTTCATGACATCGCCCAGCTGACCGGTGAGGATCAACTCCTCACGGCCCTCCATGACGCCAACTTCAACAGCAACCACATCCCCGCCAACAGGTGTCACGACGAGGCCAGTGGCCGAACCTACCTGGTCATCGAGATCCATCTCGCCATATTCGTGCCGCTCTGGCCCGAGCCATGTGGCGAGCTTCTTCAGGTCGACGCTCCCCTTACGAATCTTCTTCTCAGCCACACCACGGGCCACCTTGCGCATCAGTGTGGCGATCTCTCGCTCCGCGTTGCGCACACCCGCCTCACGCGTGTAGTGTCGAATCAGGTGCACCATCGTCTCGTCTGGGATGGTTACCTGGCCTTCCTTGAGGCCGTGATTCTCACGCTGCTTCGGAACGATGTAGCGCTTGGCGATCTCCAGCTTCTCCGCTTCGGTGTAGCCAGGGATCTGGATGATCTCCATACGATCACGGAGTGCGTCCGGAATCGTGTCCAGCTGGTTTGCCGTTGCAACGAAGAGCACCTGCGAGAGATCAAACTCCACCTCCAAATAGTTGTCCTGGAAGGTTGCGTTCTGCTCTGGGTCGAGCACCTCAAGCAGCGCTGCGGACGGGTCGCCGCGGAAGTCCGCACCAACCTTGTCGATCTCGTCCAGCATGAAGACAGGGTTCTTGGTTCCCGCCGTCTTGATCCCCTGCGCGATACGCCCAGGGAGTGCGCCGATATAGGTGCGCCGATGCCCACGGATCTCCGCCTCATCATGGAGTCCGCCGAGGCTCATGCGCACAAACTTGCGCCCCATCGCCTTCGCGATCGACTTGCCGAGCGACGTCTTTCCAACGCCTGGAGGCCCTGCAAAGCAGAGGATCGGGCTCTTCACCTGAGGTGCGAGCTTGCGTACTGCGAGGTACTCAATGATGCGCTCCTTCACCTTCTCAAGCCCATAGTGATCATCGCTCAGCACCTTTGCCGCCTCGGAGATCTCAATGCGATCCTCCGTTGCAACGTTCCACGGCATTGAGATCAGCCAGTCAACATAGGTTCGAATGACGCCAACCTCTGGCGAAGCAGACGGAATCCGCGCCATTCGGTCGAGCTCCTTCAGCGCACGACTACGCACCTCATCCGGCATATCTGCCGCCTCAACCTTTTCGCGCAGCTCGTTCGTCTCCGCCTGCTGCGGATCATCTTCACCGAGCTCGCGCTGGATCGCCTTTAGCTGTTCGCGCAAGAAGTACTCGCGCTGTGACTTATCCATCTCCGTACGCACATCCGACTGGATCTTCCCCTTGATCTCAAGGATCTCAATCTGGCGGGCAAGGAATGCAGAGACGTACTTGAGACGATCGACAACGTCAACGATCTCAAGTAGCTCTTGTCGCTGCTCTGTGGTCATGTCTGGTGTGTACGCCGTCATGTCGGCCAAGAGGCCCGGATCACTGATGTTCTTTGCGGCGACGGCCGCCTCTGGAGGGACTGGCGCGCCCGACGTGACATACGTCTCGACTTGCGCCTGGACACTCTTCATGAGCGCCTCTACCTCTACGCCTTCCGCCTCCTCAACCTCGATGATTTCGACCTCAACCATGAGCGAAGGCCCAGAAGCATCAAGCGAATGGATTGCAATTCGCTTCTGCCCCTGCACAACGGCTCGGATCGTTCCGTCGGAGAGGTTCACCACTTGTGCAATCTTTGCGAGCGTTCCAACATCATGGAGTTGAGAGATGTCGGTGATCTCTTCCTGCTCCGCTTCACGCTGGGTGATCAGCGCAAGCCAACCCTCGCCGGCCGCGGCGGCACGAATGGCAGCAACGCTCTTGTCGCGCCCAACCTTGAGCGGCGCAACCATCTCTGGGAAGATGACGATCTCGCGAAGCGGAACGAGCGGGAATCGCCCAAGGCCGCTTGGCACCGGCGTCCCGTCTTCATCAGCGGCGGCTACCGCCTCATCAATCTCAAGTTCCATCTCTTCACTCATATCGCCCTCTAGCTCGTCGTTGCGTCGCTTCTCGCTCATCGTCGCCCTCCTTCATGTGCTGCCGTTCGCTCTCGCTCGCCTTGCTTGTTTCCTTCTTCGTAGAGCCGCTCAAGGATTCGTTCACCGAGCCGCTCCTCTAGTTGGAAGAGGAGCTTGATCCCGGCAAGGTTCACACCGAGATCCTGTGTGAGGTGTCGTATCCAGAGGATTCGCCGCAGATCGTTTTCGGAGAAGAGGCGGATATTGCTCTCTGTCCGTGAGGGGCAGATCAGCCCAGCCTCTTCGTAGATTCGAAGCGTTCGGGGGTGGACGGCCACCAGCTGCGCCGCCACGCTGATGACGTAGACGGGGCGCGACGGGTCAACTCCTGCTCCGCTGCTCCTGAACACTCCCGTATCCTAGAACCCTACCAATACCATTGTCAAGTCCCCTACGGGGAGGGTGGCAGGTCTACGAGTGGCTACTCAACGTCTCTCCGGTACGGGAGGTCCACGATCACGGTGTTCCGGCGGCCCAAGAGGGTGTCTCGGAGGCGTTTCCCGTTGCCGTTATGCAAGATTCGATCCCACCAGTGACGCCCCGCGTACTCTGGGATCATCACCACATTGATCGGCAGCTCACCGGAGGCGTGAGGAAGCTCCTCTAGCTCGTCAAGGAAGTGGCAGAGCGGTTCGACGATCAGCCGATACGGCGACTCCACGGTCACAAGCCTCACCCCGGGGAAGAGCGTCTCAAAGCGTGCACGAATCTCGCGCTCCTCCTCTTCGTTGAAGACGACGCGCACGGCGATGAGTTCACCTGTCTGCCCCTCCAGAATCCGGCCGAGGGTGATGGCACGAACGGTGGAGCGATTGATCTCGCCGAACGGCGCGATGATGCGACGCGGTCGGTGCGGCGCATCAAAGATGAGCCCCGGCTTGATAGCGAGTTCGCGCTCGTGTCGGTTGTAGCGTTGACGCACGGCCGCCATGAAGAGGGCCACAAGTGGAACCAGCACAAAGATGATCCATCCACCTGCAGAAAACTTTGCAACAGAGATGATGACAAGCACAACACCGGTGACGGCGGCGCCAACTCCATTGAGTACGGCCTTTCCGCGCCAGCCTTCACCGCGAATCTTTCTCCAGTGCACGACCATGCCGGTCTGGCTAATGGTGAATCCAAGGAAGACGCCAATTGCGTATGCAGGGATCAGGAGGGTGACGAGTGCATCAGTTGCAATCAAGAAGATGACCGCGCCTGCTGCAATGGTCAGGATTCCGCCCGCATATGCCAGTCGATCACTGCGCTGTCCGACTTGGCGGGGGAGGAACCCATCTCGTGCCAGGATGCGGGCAAGTTGCGGGCCTCCATTAAACCCAGTGTTGGCGGCGAGGAGCAAGATGCCCGTGGTCGCGATCTGGAAGACTGCGTATGGGATCCCACCACCAAGCGTCGCACGTGCGATCTGCGAGATGAGCGTTTCGCCGCCTACCTCTTGCGGAACCTTGCCAAATGCAAAGGCGAGCAGAGACATCCCAAAAAAGATCGTTGCAAGGAGTACCGCCATGATTGCCATAGTGTCTGCTGCATTCTTTGCCTCTGGCTTCTTAAACGCGGCAACTCCATCTGAGATCGCTTCGGTTCCCGTCAACGCAACCGACCCGTATGCGAATGCCTTGAGGAGCAGGAACGGAAGAATCAGTTGCATCCCGTCATGAGCCTCAACAACAACTCCTTCACTCCAGTTCACCGCAGGGTCACCGAGCGCAATGCGAATCAAGCCGATCGCAATCACCGAGATGGCACCTCCGACGAAGAGGTAGGTTGGAATCGCAAACAGACGACCAGACTCCCGAAGTCCCCGCAGGTTCGCGAGGACGAGGAGGAAGAGTGCGCCGAGTGCGAGCTCGATCCGCCACGGGAGGAGTTCAGGGAGAGCCGACGTGATGGCGGCCACACCCGCAGCGGTGCTCACCGCGGCGGTGAGGATGTAATCAATGACCAGGCTTGATGCCGCCACCAGTGACGGAACTGTGCCGAGCGTGCTGGAGGCCACAGCGTAGGCGCCACCCCCCTTTGGGAAGCCGAAGCAGACCTGGCGGTAACTGATCGCCACGATCCCGAGGAGGAGACCAACGGCCAAGGCAATCACGGGACCGAAGGCGAGGTATGAGGCGCCTGCAGAGGCGAGAACGATGAGGATCTCTTCGCTTGCATAGGCACTCGATGAGATCGCGTCAGAAGAGAAGACAGGCAGCGCGAACTTTTTCGGCAGCCGCTCCTCGCCCTCTTCCGCGTTAGAGAGCCGTCGGCCAAAGAGTGCGGTCTTCGCCGCAAGCGTGGCTCGCCCGACGCTGTTTACGGGCTCGCTTCCTGCCTCAGAGGCGATGAGGTGATCAGGCTCCTCTTCAATGAACCACTCTTCGTCATCACCTGTTGGCGTTGGGTTCAGCTTTTCGTTTGTCATGACGTGATACCGCCCTCTGTAGCTTCAAGGGCCGGCGGTGAGGCCGGTCAGGGGTTCAGAGTGACCTATGCCTCTCATCGCCTCGCTCGCGAATAATTCTATACCCGCAGCCTCTCTTCATCCACTCACGAGGACAAGGAGCGCGCGATCAAGACCAACGTGCGTTACGTGGTGAACACGAATCGAATCCCTCCCAACAAGAGAGGTTGCAGTTGCAAGTTCTTTTGCCCACCCTTCGCCATCGCGCTTCCACGCAATCAGGTGCCCGCCAGCAGTGAGCAGGGGCAGCGCGAAGCGAGTGAGCTCCGCCAGCGGAGCAACGGCGCGCGCAGTGATCACGTCGTAACGAGTTGGGGCTTGCGAAGCAAGATCTTCCGCTCGCCCATGCACCACGCGGAGCCGCGGGGCAAGTCCGCTCGCCGCAGTCACCGCTTCAAGAAAGCGGGCCTTCTTCCCGGTCGCCTCAATGAGATCAAACGTTGCAGCGTGCCGCGCGGTAAGGAGGCGCGCTGCGAGCGGAATTCCTGGGAATCCGCCACCGCTACCAATGTCGGCAAACCTGCCGCCGTTTGGCAGAAGTTGATCAATCAGTGGAACGGCGACAAGCGCGTCGAGGAGGTGTCGTGAGGCGCGCTCGTGAGCGCTCTCGATTCGAGTCAGGTTGATGAATGGATTCCAGGAATCGAGAAGTCGTAGGTGCGCGCCCAGCACCTTCCGCTCTGACGCGTCGAGTGGCGGAAGCGGCGCGGCTCGTAGTAGTTCATCAAGTGAGACGAGCGACTCACGCTCCGTCGCTGGGAGTTCGTCTGGATTTGTTGGGAGCGGCTGGCGCTCGGTCAACCCCGCTTCTCGCTCGGGCGCGACGGTCGGCCCATAGAGCGGCGTACCACATCAAGCACCTCTTCTACGTACTTGTCTGCCTCACCCTTTGCAACAGCGCTCTTCACGCACCCGCGCACATGGTCCTCGAGGATGAGGAGCCCGAGCGCATCAACAGCGGCGCGAAGCGCAGCGATCTGCTGGAGGATGTCGACACAGTACTCTTCGCCGTCGACCATTCGCCCAATGCCGCGCACCTGACCCTCAAGTCGGCTGAGGCGGTTCATCAGCACCTTGCGATCCTTTGTGTAGCTGTGCCCCGTGTGTTCGTCCATACCCTGGGAGAGTATCTGATCCGACCCGATGCTACGATGCCAATCCGATGGAGACTGCAGTCGGAACCCGCCCATTTGCACATCGAAGCGAGGCGGAGTTTGCTCAGATCCTTGACTTCTACGGCGTTCGTTGGGAGTACGAGGCGACCACCTTTCCGCTGACGCACCACACCGATGGCCGTGTCGCCTCTCGATTCGCCCCCGACTTCTACCTCCCTGACATGAATCTCTGGGTTGAACTGACCACCATTCGACAGGCGCTCATGCGCCAGAAGCGGAGAAAGTTGCGACGCTTCACCGCCCTCTATCCTGATCTTCGGATCAAGCTCCTGGACGCAAGCGATATCAAGGCACTGATGTGGAAGTATCAACGGAGCGCGCGCGGCGTCGTTGGGCCATCCGGCTCGGCAACACCACCACGCACACGTAGGGAGAGAGCTGGAGAGGTGGCCGCATGAGCACGACGCGAAGCAGCAATCCACACGATGACATCGATGAAGTACTCATTGATGAAGCGGCAATACAGGCGCGCGTAAAGGAACTCGGTGCGGAGATCGCCTCAGCGTACGGCGGAGGAGAGCCACTTGTACTTGTGAGTGTTCTAAAAGGCTCACTGGTGTTTGTGGCAGATCTCATGCGAGCAATTCCAAGCAATGTTGTCATTGACCTCATGGAAGTCTCCTCGTACGGCGGTGGCAATACAGAGTCGAGTGGCACTGTGCGCATCCTGAAAGACCTCTCTGGAACCATTGAGGGGCGAGACGTACTGATCGTGGAAGACATCATCGATACAGGGCTCACCTTGAACTATTTGATGGGGTACCTCAGTGGGAAGAGTCCGCGTTCGATTCGTATTGTGACGCTCCTCAATAAGCCAGCGCGCCGCCTCGTCGATCTGAAGGTTGATTGGACGGGCTTTGAGATCCCCGACAAGTTTGTGGTGGGATACGGCCTCGACTTTGGCGAGACGTATCGGAACCTCCGCTACGTTGGCGTCTTGAAGCGCGAACTCTACGCATCGGTACTCGGCGAGTCGTAACGAGTGAAACCGATCGGCAAACTTCAGACCGGCGCGGGGAGCCTTCGGAGCCGCAGTAACGGCCGGCGCCTAAGCGGAGCGGGCGCCCTCCTTGTGGTGATCGGCGCCTTTCCGTCGTGGTGGACCCTTGGTGGCGGAGGCGTCCCCGCCGTGACAGGGAACGCCTTCGATTCAATCGGTGTCGCCGCCTTTTTCAGCGCACTCGCGCTTCTCGCAATCCTCATTGCGCCAGATGCGGTCGGTGAGCAACTCCCCATCGACGCTTGGCCCCTCCACGTCGGGCTTGTCGGCGCTGCAAGCGTCGCCTTCCTCCTCGCCGCGAGTGAGGCGGCGGTTCGCGCAACCGGAAGCGAGCTCTCTCTCGCGGTGGTCTTCGCGCCGCTTCGTGCCCCTGGGCTCTGGATCACCCTTCTTGGCCTCGGCGCATGGATCGCGGGGGTCGCACAGATCGTTGACGCCCGCGACGATCGGTAGCCTTCGTCGCCCCTCCGTCCACGAGGGAGTCAAGCACAGATCGACGGAGCCCCTCCCCCCTCTGTTAGGGTGATGAGGTGCAGCCGTGCGCTCCGACGCGCGGGCAGGTGCCGAACAGGTGCCGCCCCGTCGTAGCAGCGCACGCCACAACATCTACTACGAGACAGATAAAGAGGTACACACATCATGAGTCGTAACGTCGCAGTATTCGTTGACGTCGCAAACGTCTTTTACGCAGCCAAGGCGGCCGGAGTCGATATCGACTACGTCACGCTCCTCAAGACCATCACCGCGAATCGCGACCTGATTCGCGCCTACGCCTACACCGGACTCGACCCGGATAACGAGAATCAGAAGGCGTTCCATAACTTCTTGGATCGCAACAACTACAAGGTTGTCAGCAAGGATGTACGCAAGTACGGCGATGGTCGCTTCAAGGCGAACCTCGACATTGAACTTGTGGTTGACCTCGTGCGCCTTGCGCCAAAGCTCGACATCGCCGTGGTGATCTCAGGTGACGGTGACTTCGCACCAGCCATTCGCGCGGTGCAAGATATGGGTGTTCGCGTTGAGGTGGTGAGCTTCCGAGCAAACACCAGCAGCGATCTGATTGACGTTGCCGACCAGTTCATTGAAATCACATCGATCGCCAAGGTTGAGGCGGGCGGCTCACGAAGTGGCCGTCGCGTAGCCGCCGATGGCGACGAGGATCTCTCAATGACAGAGGTTCCAGATAAGCAGTCTGAATCCCCAGCACGACCACGTCGTACGCCTGAGCCACGCGAGGAGCGTGGACGCTCGCGTCGTGGCGGCGTTGGACGATCAGGTGCACCGCGAGGGCGCGCTGGCGCGATCGTTCGAGTCGGCAGCAGCGTCATTGACGCGGACTCGATCGAGACCATGTCACTCGATGACCTCGAGCCGGCAGATTTCACACGTCCTGGTGTAGGACAAGAGCATGAACACGACAACGGTGACGCGCCGCGACGTCGACGTCGACGCGGCGGTCGCGGCCGTGGCGGTCGCGGCCGTGGCGAGGGTTATTCGGATGCACCGCGCAGCGGCGCATCTGTCGGCGGCTCCGGATATGACGGACCGATTGAAACGATGTCACTTGCGGATCTTGACGGCGACGCCCCTGGCGGTGTCCCTGAGTACATGCGCAACGAGCGTCGCGGCTCCTCCCAGCCATCCGGCGCTTCACGACGCGCGCTCGGCTCAGGGCCGTCGCGGATTGCCGACGAAGTGGCTCGATCCCAGCGAGACGGCTCAAGTCGCTCCAACATGTCAGCCGGCATGGAGAGTGAGTCTGTCCCGTCCGACGTCGCGGCACTCTTGCGATCACAGCTTGAGGCGACCGGCCGTTCGGCGGAGAGCGCTCCAGCGCTGAGCGGAAAGGATGCGCCGACGGGTGGGCGTACTCGTGCCAAGGCGAAGCCAGCGGCAAAGAAGCCAGCGGCAAAGAAGCCAGCGGCGAAGAAGCCAGCGGCGAAAGTGGCCTTAGTGAAGAAGGCGGCGGCACGACCAAAGAGCAAGAGGTAAGAGGCGAGCAGGATGGCGAAGGCGGTCTCCACGCCGGCCGATCAGCTTAGCGCCGCCACACGGCCGCCTGCACGATTTGCAACACGTGGTCACGACGCTGCCGCTGCACGCGTCGCACAGCTCCTTACCGGTATTCCGCCCCACGCCCTGCTCATCGTTGGGCCGCGTGGAGCGGGCGCCGGAACGCTTGCGCGTGACGTTGCGGCAACCCTTCTCTGCGCAACGCCGCACGGGGGAGGCGCATGTGGTGAGTGCCGCGCGTGCAGGCTCGTCCTCTCGGGAAGCCACGCTGATCTCGCACGCATTGCTCCGAGCGGCGCCGCGGATGAGATCGGCATCACCCCGATCCGCGAGCTCGAGGCGAGTCTTGCCCTCCTCCCGGTCGAAGGGGGGCGTAGAGTCGCGCTGATTGAACGTGCAGATCGAATGAGTGAACCAGCGCAGAATGCGCTGCTCAAGACACTTGAAGAGCCTCCTGCGCAGACACACATCATCCTTGCCGCCGCAGAAGACTCCTCACTTCTCCCAACCATCCGCAGTCGCTGCGCCACGATTCGTCTTGGACTACCGGACACTGCGGCTGCAAGCGAACTGATCGCCACACGTCTCGGACTTGATGCGGCCACTGCCACACGGCTGCTGCGCATGTCTGGTGGACGTCCAGGCCCCATCATTGACGCTGAAGCGAGTGGCGATGCGGCGCGTGCACATGCCGCACTTCGTCGCCAGATCATGGACTTTGTTGGGACCGCACCGCACGCGCGCCTTCGCCAGATCCCCGCACTTATCGCCGACGCAAGTGCAATCCTGGCAGTTTCCACACCGGAAGAAGAGAGCGGCGCGTCAGAGGAGGGGAGTGAAGTTGAAGCGTCGGAGGCTGCAACTGAGAGTGCAGCCAGCGGCACGAAGAAGAGCCCAGCGAAGCGTGCGGGCGGCAAGCCAACCCCAGCAGAGCGACGCGCCAGCGCCAAGGCACTGCTGCACCTCTGGCGTGGTGTGGCGCGCGATCTCGCGCTAGTCGCCTCGTCCGCCCCCGGATCGGTCGCGTTTCCAGAGGATCTCCACGAACTCACTCCGGTAGCAGCACGTTGTGCGCAGACCGCATGGCGAGACGCGCTGATCAGTCTTGATCGCGCACTCGCCGCGCTGCGACGCAACGGAAACCCCGAGCTGCTCCTTGATGCGATCGCGTTGCGCTGGCCGCGCGGATGAGTCAGTTCACCCCACACCGCGAAGTCTTCAGTCAACTTGTGACGCTTGGCGAGAGCGTGACAGAGGCGTTGGACTATACGCAGCTGGTCTGCACAAACGGTGAGAGGGATCTAGAGAAGACGTTTGCCGCGCTCGCTGAACGCGAATTGCCACCGGCCGCCATCCGCGCGCTGGAGGCACTCCACTCCGCGGGCGAACGAGTGGTGGCGGCAAGCGATCCACATCGCGCGATCGACTGGATTGCAACATATCCGCGAGTCCTCACCACACTGCTCGTTGCTGCGCTGAATCCGAAGGCGCTACCGGCAGACCAAGGGGCCGCAACAACAAGCGGTGGAGCGAGTGCGACGCGACTCCCAAGCGGAGTCGCGTTTACTGATGCGCCGCGCGATGGACGCGCCGTCGTCTACTCAGGCATACAAGCAGATCCAATCCTGAAGCCACTCGCACACGCGATCGCTGCGGCCTCGCCCGCTGACCGGCTGATTGCTCGCGCGCTCATGGGGGATCCTGAGCCCGACCAGGCAACCGCGTCGGCGTACGCTTCGCTGCTCCCATCACAGCGATCGCCGAGCGACCCGCTCATCGTCGGCGCGCTGACCATTGGAGGGAAGGCGGCGCAATCAAACGCGCAGTATCGTGGCGCCATTGTGGAGGCGGCCACTGCGGAGATCCTGAAGCGACGACCGACGCTTGCGCGAGAAGGAGAGCGGATGGTTCGGAGAGAGCGTCGCTTCTCGGTGGACGGCGCATCTGCAGACCCGCACCCATTCGACGTGACCGTAGAGGCCGGGCCAGCCCCCGAGCTCTGGGACTGCAAGTGGAGCGCACGCGGTCTGGACGACAGCCTCCTCGCAGAGCTTGAAGATGCCCGGATCCGCGCCGCAGGAGTGGGGGTGCGTGTTTCGATCGGCATCGTCGCCTTTGACTCGGCTGCGACGGTCGCCACTCGGCTTTCGATCTTGCGCGGTCCACGCGAGCAGACACGAGTGATCACCCTCGACACGCTGAACCGCCTGGCGACGGGCTGAGTGAGTCAACGATGACCTCGATCGCCGAACGACTCACCCCCGGACTCGCGAGTGACGAAGTGCATCTCCCTGCCGAGGCACGCTTTCGGGAAGAGCGGCGAGGGGTTCGATTCGACGAGTGCGATCAGCGCGGTCGCATGCGCGCGGCGGCGCTCCTGCGTCACGCCCAGGATCTCGCCTGGCGCCACAGTGAACAACTTGAGTACGGACGCGCCTGGTATGAGGCGCGTGGCGTGGGCTGGGTGGTGAGGAGTGTGGATCTCTTGATCGATCGGCCGCCACAGTCGAACGAAGACCTTATCGGCACAACCGCACTCGTCGGCTTTCGGCACGTGATGGCGCGACGGCACACACGACTCTTTACGACATCGGGTCGAGTGGTCACCGACGCCGCCATTGATTGGGTCATGACCGACAAGGAGGGGCGACCGACACGATTCCCCGAAGAGTTTGAGAGCTTCGTCACCCGCGTCGGCGCAACGTTCACTCCAAACAAGATCCCCGCAGCAGCTCCCTCAGGGGCGGTCGTTGAGATACCAATTCGTCGCGCAGACATTGATCCGCTTGGACATGTTAATCACGCTGCATGGCTTGAAATTATTGAAGAGGGGGTCGCCCAGGTTGCTCCTACGCATCTAGAGGCGCCGCGACGACGGATTCGCATGGAGTACCTTGCGATCACCACCGAGCGTGCAGCGCACGCTCACATCGTTACAGTGGAAGGCGACGAACAGCTTCGCGTAGATGTCACCGATGCACACGGGAGCCCCTTGGTACGCGCTGAGCTCACGGTGGTCGGCGCATGATCAATTCGCTTGCCCTCGTGTTGTCGGCAGTACTCCTTGCGCTCAGTGCGTCCACCTCCCTTGCCGCACAATCACCCACGACACGAATCTCTATCACCGCGGCACTTGGCAGGCTGAAAGTGCAGCCTGAGTATGGGAGTGGTTACAGTCGGAGCAAATTCGGGAACGACTGGACTGACGTGGATGGAGACGGCCTCGACACTCGTGCGGAGGTGCTGATTGACGAATCAACGGTACGTGTGACGATCTCAGGAGGAATCGTTCGCACTGGAAAGTGGGTCAGTCTCTACGACAACCTCACATGGACCATTGGAACGGACGTGGATATAGACCACGTTGTTGCACTCAAAGAGGCTTGGGAGTCCGGCGCGTATCGGTGGAGCGCTTCGCGTCGACTCGCGTTCGCAAATGACCTCGGCGTCTCATGGGCGCTTCGCGCGGTAACGGACAACGTCAATTCGTCGAAAGGTGATCGGGATCCTGCAAGCTGGCTTCCGCCGTATCGAGCCTCCACATGTACGTATCTTGTCGGCTGGGTGGCAGTGAAGCTGCGATGGGGCCTCAGCGTGGATGCGGCGGAGAAGGCTGCGATTGTTGATGCATGGAGTTCACGCGGATGCGCCGCTCGAAGTAATCCTCCACGCGTGGATGTGAGGCCCGCGCCGTAGCGCTTACAGTCCCAGAGTTGGCTTCCCGCCTTCGCCTTCGCCCTGCCCCTTTCGTCTCTTCTTTCGCTTCTCGCTCTTCTCTTGGGCGGGTGCTGGGCGATCCGGCATACCAGCGTTGTACTTCCTCACGAGCTTTGCACCTGGAGCCTTGGCGCGCGCCTGTGCAAGCGCGGCCGCGGGGGCAAATTCTGACGAGGTAGGCGGCATCTCGCGACGTGGCCTTGCGCCAACGTGCGGCGTCCGCCGCACGACGACAACGCCCTGGGATACGCCTCGCATGTGGCGCACGCTCTCCTCGGGTTGCGCTCGATATGCGGCCGCCCATACAAGTGCTACGGCAGCGGGGACCAACAGGAGCCGCTCATCGGTCCCGGTGAAGCCGAGCACCAGCGCGACGGCAGTCACCAGAATGGCGAGGAGGAGAAGTGGCCGCCTGAGCGGCGGGATGCTCTGATACTGCGGGTCGGCCATCTGCCGATTCTAGGGGGTGCGACGTGCGAGTCGCGTACGTATCTGGTGCGCCCGACAGGATTTGAACCTGCGACCTTCTCCTTCGGAGGGAGACACTCTAATCCCCTGAGCTACGGGCGCGAGAGGGGCAGGATACCTGGCAGAAATAGATCAGGTGACCCCCCGTGAAGGGAGCCACCTGAAGCCGGTCCGCTTTTAGAACGAACAAGTCAGTTCCGCAGCTACGCTCGAAGAGCATCTATCACGTCGCCTAAAGCGACTACCCTAACCCACCTACCCATGGCCTTCGAACAAGAACAGCTGCGCTCAGGATAGCGCGAGCGAAGGGCGATTCCAACCCCCTATTTTGCGCGTGGGTGCCCCCCGAAGCGTGGAGTCCCGCAGTTATCGAATGGTCACCGACGTCATTGTTACAGGCTCCACGGGGCGATCGCCAGGCCCACAGGGCGCGGCGGCGATCGCGTCTACCACGTTGAGCCCCGCGACCACCTGGCCAAAGATCGTGTAGTTCGGCGGCAGCTGCGGTAGATCGGCGAGGCAGATAAAGAACTGGCTCCCGTTTGTGTTCGGACCCGCATTCGCCATTGCAACGGTGCCACGCGCGTAGCCCATGGTGACCGGCTCGTCGTCAAACTTGTAACCAGGACCACCCGTCCCTGTCCCGGTTGGATCACCGCCCTGAATGACAAACCCTGGCACCACGCGGTGGAAGATCACACCACTGTAGAAGCCCTTGTTTGCGAGCGTCACAAAGTTTTCAACGGTCTTTGGGGCGGCGTCGTCGAGCAACTCGAACTCAATGTTGCCGAGGGTCGTCTCAATGACTGCGGTGGCCATGAATCCTCACTTCTGCGGCAGTGCCGCCTTTGTCGGCACACTGCCGACGCGTGGATCGAGTCTACCTGTCTCCGCCCTATGGCGCGGGGCTGCTCACCGTCGTGCTCAAGATGGTAACTGGGACAACAGGGCGATCCTGCTGATCTCGCTCAACGGCGGCGATCGCATCAACAACATCCATGCCAGCGATCACCTCACCGAGAATTGCATACGTACGAACACTCTCAAGGGGACCTGCGGCTCCATCATCCAAGACAATGAAGAACTGACTCCCCTGCGAATTTGGTGCTGCGCTACGTGCCATTGCAAGGACGCCACGCCGATAATCGCCAATGACTGCCTCGTCTTTGATCTTGTAACCAGGATCACCCATTCCAGTTCCGGTTGGGTCACCGCCCTGAATCACAAAGGGCGTGCCGTCTTGCATGTATGCGATGCGATGGAAGATGACGTTGTCATAGAAGCCGCACTCGGCGAGTGCGACAAAGTTTCCGACGGCAATCGGGGAGAGATCTGCCTCGAGGAGGAGTGTGATCTCGCCCATTGAGGTGTTCATGACGATCTCGCGCTGTTCGCCTGCAGCGAGTGGCGCAGGTTCTGACGTTGGACAGTCGCCCGATGTTGGACGAGTTGACTGCGCTGCACCACCGTCGCTACATCCCACAAGGGTGAGTAGAGCGGCGAGCGTGGTGACGAGTGCGGTGCGACGAAACATCTTCATACGTGCACTCTAGGGGATGTTGCTACTCGGTCGTGCGAGCGATCGCTTGCGCCTCTTCAAAATCAATTGCACCTGAGAGGAGCGCTTCGCCGAGGATGAGTGCGCTTACTCCCGCATCGCGCAGCCGACGTACGCCGTCAAGATCGGTCACGCCTCCCGCAACGCTCACCTCAATTGATGGATAGCGCAACCCAATCTCACTGAGGCGACTCAACTCGCTGGCCCCGCCGCCATGGCTCATGACCACACGACTGATCCCCGCCGCAACCAGCTGCGCTAGTAGGTCGTCAAGGGTGGGGGTCGCCGCACGTTTCCACGGAAAGCCAGTAAGGCGTTCGGGGCGAGGATCAAGGCCGACGGCGAGCCAAGCACCTGCCGCCGCCGCGCACGCCACCAAGAGTTCAGGCTCATCGAGGAGCGCGGTGCCAACCACCACGCGGGTCGCACCGGTTGCGAAGACGATCTGGATTGCCTCAGGCGAGTCGACTCCACCCGCGATCTGGAGCGGTGTCGCAACGAGTCCCGCCACGGCACCAATCGCCGCAAGGTTCTGCGGCGCCCCTGCGCGTGCGCCATCAAAGTCAACGAGGTGAATGAGCGTAGCGCCACGATCTACGAAGTGCCGCGCGATACGCGCCGGCTGATCGGTTGGCGCTCCAACACCCGTTGCAGCACCAGGCCAGAAGACAATGCGCGACCTTCCACCATCAAGATCAATGGAAGGAACGATGCGCATCAGTCAGCGCCCCTGCGCTACGCGGTGGCTGCGAGCGCTTCGGATGTCGCCTTGATCACCTTCTGGATATCCGCCTCATCCACACCGTAGTGCGTGACGGCGCGAATCTGACCGTGTGTATATGCGATCATCAAGACACCGCGTTTTTCAAGCTCATCTAGAAACTTCTCGCGCCGCTTCAGGCCACCCTCAACCTTGAAGATGACAAAGTTTGTGACTACGCGGCTTGGGTCGAGGCGATCACCCTCGGGCTGCGCATTGTATCCAGGTGAGATGATGCCCTTCATGTCGGTCAGCGCCTCGGCAAGCACGCGCGCGTTGACATGGTCCTCCGCGAGTCGTTTGACCGTCCCTTCAGGGCCATCTGAAAGCGCAACGAGGCCCGCCGCGGCGAGGATGCCGACTTGGCGCATGCCGCCACCGAGCAGCTTTCGTGCGCGCCGCGCCCTCCAGATGAAGTCCTTCTTTCCAACAACGACGCTGCCGATTGGCGCTGCGAGCCCCTTGCTCAAGCAGAAGGTTGCGCTCTCGGCATCCTTGACCAGATCGCGCGCGCTCACGTTGAGTGCAACAACGGCGTTGAAGAGCCGCGCCCCATCAACATGGATCGGAATCCCTGCTGGCTTCAACGCTGCGCGGAGCTCCTTCATGTATGCAGGGGAGATCGGTCGGCTGAACGTATGCGCGTGGCAGTTCTCAACGACAACAAGGCTTGTGATGGCCGAGTGCGGGTCTGATGCGTCTTGAATCGCGTCAACGACGGCGTCAATCGGCATCTCGCCGCTCGGCGTCTCGTGCACGGGTCGAAGTCCGGCACCAGCGACAACGGCGTAGTTGGCCGCTTCGTCGTTGGGGATGTGCCCTTCGGCTGGGGTGATGATCTCTCCGCCACGGGGGACGTGCGCCATCACGCTGACAAGGTTCCCCATCGTTCCGGAGGCCACAAAGAGGCCCGCCTCTTTGCCGAGCAGATCGGCGGCACGCGCTTCGAGCTCAGCAACGGTGGGGTCATCCTCAAAGACGTCATCACCCACCTCAGCGCTCGCCATTGCGCGGCGCATCTCAGGAGTAGGGTGGGTCACGGTGTCCGAGCGTAGGTCGATGCGGCCTGAGCCTCCCGCTCGTTTTGCCGCGTCAGCTCCGTATCCCATAGTCGGATCCTACCCCCTCTGGTAGGCTTCGCAGTCCTGTCGCGGACCCGTGGTGTAGCGGCCCAACATGCCAGCCTGTCACGCTTTCGTCGGCTACGATCGCGTTATGCCGCGAGAGATCTCTGTCAGCGACGGCTTCCCCCCAAGCGAGCGCACTCGCGTCCGTCGACTCCCCGAGCGCGGGCTGTATGAACGGAGCGAGATCTACCCCGTCGTTGACGCCGCCCTCACCTGCACAGTGGCCTATCTCCTTGATGGTCGCCCGATCGCCACACCAACTGCACACTGGCGCGACGGCGATCAGCTCTACTGGCACGGCTCGGCGGCGAGCCGCTTCCTTAAGAGCGTTATTGGCACTGAGGTCTGCGTCTCTATCCATCTACCTGACGGGATCGTCTTGGCACGAAGCGGCTTTGACAGCTCCATGAACTATCGCTCCGCGACCCTCTTTGGCATCTGCGAAGAGATCACTGGTGCAGAAAAGGTGGCGCAGCTCGACGCCTTCATAGAAAAGCTCGTGCCTGGTCGATCCAAAGAGCTGCGCGCCTCTCACGACAAAGAGCTAAAGGCGACTACGTTGCTCGGCATGAAGATCAGCGAAGCGTCGGGGAAGATTCGTGACGGTGGCGTGCATGACAACGAGGAAGACGCGGACGAGAAGATCTGGGCCGGCGTCTTGGAGCTAGAGTCGCGTTTCACCAGGTTGATTCCTGATAGCGACACGCCAGTGATCGTTGCGC
Organism: Chloroflexota bacterium; assembly: GCA_041177405.1. GTDB lineage: Bacteria > Chloroflexota > Limnocylindria > Limnocylindrales > Limnocylindraceae > Limnocylindrus. The sequence continues at coordinate 19,303 of JBEDBF010000013.1, forward strand.
CGTCGCAGGCTCTTGAGCAGATGATTGGAAAGAAGATCTAGCGGTGCTTCGAGTTGACGCAAAGAGAATTGATCAGGCGGCTTTCATAGCACTCGCCGCACTTGTGCTGACGTATTCGGTCGTTGCTGGTGACGCATCGTCGCCGTCGGCTGGCTGGGCGTGGCTCGGTGTTGCAGCCATCTTGCTCGGCGCAAACGCGGCACGACTAAACGTTGGCGCACGACCATCAGAGCGCGGTGTCGCAATTGGTGTTTCTGCGTTAGCACTTGCGCTGTTGCGCGTGACAGGAATCATTTCGGAAGTGACGCTGCCAGCTGCGCTCGCAGCGGTTCTTGTTCCGCTGCTTCTGGTCTGGATCAGCCGCCGGCGATCTGCTCCCCGCCGTCGATCGTAATCGTATTCCCTGTCACCCAGCTCATCCCTGGCGCAGAGAGCGCGACAATTGCGCGACCAACATCATCTGGTGTGGTGAGCCGCTTCCCCGGATGCTTCTTCATCACCACATCAATCCAGTCTTGGCTTACGAGCGCCGCGAGTTCTATTGCGAGTTGGCGACAGTGCGCCTCAACCGCGGCCTTTGCGGCGGATACTGCGCCGTACATTGGCACCGCCTTTGATGCGCCTTCAGATGATGTGGCATAGATGCGCGTGGTCCCGCCGATAAGTCCTGCGGTGTAGAGATCCTGCACCCAGTAGACGAGTGAGTGCGCCATGACATCAGATGTCATATCCATCTGTTTGCGCGTGATCGTTGGCGTGTCGCCAGACGGAAGGAAGGGCTGAAGGCTGCCGAAGGCGAGTGAGTGCAGCACGATGCCGAGCTCCGGTTCGGCGCCAGCGGCGCGCGCGGCGGCGAAGCGTTCGGAGAGTTGTGCGATCACTTCGGCACGCTTCTCATCGTCCGCGGCGTTGCCGCGGATGTAGAGCGTTTGAACGCCAGTCGCCTGGACGGCGGCAATGGCGGCATCGAGCTTCTCGCCTCGGGAGCGACCGAGGTAGACGCCGCAGATGTTGTAGCCGGCCTCCGCGGCGTGGCGCGCCGAAGCCTCGCCGATCCCACTCGAGGCACCGAGCACGAGGGCCCAGCGCTGCACGCTCTTCTCACCCATCTCAACCTCCTGCGCGTGGCGATCACTCACGCCTATGCGGCGCTCGCTGCTAGCGGTAGGGTAGCCGACCCGCGCGCCCCACCGAACCCCCGCGTACGATGCAGGGATGGACGACGCGGGACGACTTCTCCTGATGGCAGTGCATGCCCACCCGGACGACGAGACGATCAGCATGGGCGGCACCCTGGCGCACTACGCCGCAGCAAACTCCGCTACGCGCGGCGAGGCGACCGATGTGATCGTGGTGACGGGAACGCGGGGCGAGCTCGGTGAGATCGTTATCCCGGAGCGCGACACACCAGATGAGCACGAGCGACTCGGAGAGACACGCATGGGCGAGATCGCCGCAGCAATGCGCGCGCTCAGCGTGACCCGCTGGGAGAATCTCGGCTACCGCGACTCTGGGATGGAGGGGAGTGAAGGGAACGCTGACCCACGCTCCTTTCACCAACATGTCACCACTGATCTTGACGCAGCAACTGAGCCGCTCGTTCGCCTCATTCGCAGCACGCGCCCGGACGTGATCGCCACGTATGACGACTTCGGTGGCTATGGACACCCGGATCACATTGCCGCGGCAAAGGTTGCGCGCCGCGCATGGGAGGTGGCGGGCGATCCCGCGTGGCGGCCAGCGGCAGGGGCAGCCTGGTCACCGAAGAAGCTCTACGAGGTGCGGATTCCCGACTCACAACGAGATGCCGTTCTTGCTCTTTTAGAGTCACGCGGGATCGAATCGTGGTGGAGTGAACCGAAAGATGTCACGCCCGAAGAGCTTGAGAAGTGGCGCGCATGGCGTGCGGCAATGGCATGCCCAGACGAGATCATCACCACGCGGATCAGCATTCGGGATCAACTTGCCGCAAAGCGCCGCGCAATCCAAGCGCACGCAACCCAAATCAAGCCCGACGGTCCTCTCCTCATGTTGAGCGAAGAGGATCAGATTGCACTTGGTGCGCGGGAACAGTACCGACTCATTGCCCATCGACTCGACGTAGCGCCAGTTCTTCCTGAGGACGACCTTTTCGCTGGCCTTCGCTAACTCAGCAGCTCCTTACGCAGCACGTCGTCCGCGCAGCGACGTGACAAGCAGGACCACCAGGAAGAGCGCAGTTTCAAACAAGACGATCGCAGCCCCAGATGCAAGATCCAGCGCATAGCTGAGGTAGAGTCCGGCGACCGCAGCGGTCACACCAATGAGCGCGGCAACTCCAATCATCTGGCCGAATCGCTTGACGAGCAACTGCGCAGTTGCCGCAGGGGTTGTGATCATGGCTACCACCAACACGATGCCGACTGCTTGCAGGCTGATCACGATTGTCACCGCGATCAGGATGAGAAGGAGATCGTCCAAACGGCGTACGGGGAGCCCTGCGGCCCCTGCCCCGAGCGGATCAAACGTTGCAAAGAGGAGCTCCTTCCATAGCGCACGAATCACAAGAAGTAGCGCAACCACGAGCACGATCAGCGCGACCATGTCCGACACGCTGATGCCGAGCACATCGCCGAAGAGGAATGCAAAGAGGTCACCGACATAGTTTGGAATTGACGAAAAGAGTGCAACGCCAAGCGCGAACATCCCCGCAAAGAGGACGCCGATGATTGAGTCCGCGCGAAGGCCAGATCGACGCGTCAGTGCGCCAATCCCAAGTGCTGTACCGATCGCAGCAACGGCGCCACCGAGGATGATTGGGAGCCCGAGCATGTAGGCGACCACGATTCCCGGGAAGGCTGCGTGACTCACCGCGTCGCCGATGAAGCTCATCCCTTTCAACACCACGAACGAGCCGACCACGGCGCACGCCACCCCAACCAGCGCGCTCGCCACGAGAGCGCGCACAAAGAAGTCGTAGGCGAGCGGTTCAAGGAGTAGGTCGATCGGGTTCACTCGTGACCCTCGTGGCTGCCGTGTGAATGGTGCGGGTCATCAAGGAGTACAACGCCCCCATCCGCGAGAGGGACAAGGTGGCCGCCGTACGTCTTCTCCAGCACTTCGCGATCGAGCACGAGTTGCGCTGGGCCGTGCGCCACCACCCTGCCAGCGAGCGCAACCACGTCATGGAACCGTTGAGCGGCGCAGGCAAGGTCGTGCGTGGTTGCTACCACCGTCCGACCGCGTGCCGCCTCGGCATCCAAGATGTTCATGATCTTTTCCTGCGTGACAGGATCCACTCCGGTGACAGGTTCGTCGAGCAGGTAGATCTCAGGGTCCGCAGCGAGTGCGCGCGCAATGAAGACGCGTCGCCGCTGTCCACCGGAGAGTTCGCCGATCTGACGCGACGCAAGGTCTGCCATGTCTACGCGTTCCAACGCCTCCGCAACTGCGGCACGATCTGCGGCGCCAGCACGACCGAGCGGCCCAATCCGTGGCGTACGCCCCATTGCCACGACCTCATCAACGGCGATCGGAAAACTCCAATCCACCTGTTCAGCTTGAGGGACATACGCAACGCGCGCTGCGTGGACTCCGACTGGTGCTCCGAGCACCTCAATCGTTCCTGACCACGGACGCATGAGTCCAGCGATGCACTTCAGCAGCGTGGACTTCCCGCCGCCGTTCGGACCGAAAATCGCGGTGAGAGAGCCTTGAGCAAGATCAAGGGTGATTTCGCTAATGGCGGCGCGTTCACCGTAGCCCGCAGTGATGTTGGAGATTGTGACCGCACGCCCCCCAGGATGCGAGGAGGGCGTGCGGCCTTCGAGAACTGATGGTGCAACGCGTTCGTTCATTGCACCATCATCGCACTACTTGAACGAAGCCAAGATCGCTGATGCATTTGCACGCATCGCGCCAAGGTAGCTGTTCGCAGG
>JBEDBF010000014.1:0-17795 GCA_041177405.1 Chloroflexota bacterium
CGGAGACACGTCTGGTCGTAGATCTTCATCATGCGGATGACCTTCGCGTCGGAGAATCCAAGATCGGTGAGGCGGTGTGCTGCAATGCGACTAATGGTGAAGAGCGCATCGCCTGTATTGATCGCTTGTGCGAGGCCCTCACGCACCCAAAGTGTGGGGCGACCTCTCCGCTCCTCGTCCTGATCCTCGATATCGTCGTGAATCAGGCTGAAGTTGTGACCGAGCTCAACAGCCGCCGCACCGGGGATGGCGCGCTCCCAATCGCTGGAGAGCGCGGAGTAGGTGAGCAGCCCAAGGAGCGGGCGCATCCGCTTCCCGAGTCGAGCGCTCGGATCTCCATATCCCATGTGGTAACGAATCTGCGCATACATGGGTGCGGTGATCGGCTCCTCCCACTCTGCGAGAAGGTCAAGGATCGCGGTATCCGTGGCGGCGATCAGCGCGTCAAGATCTAGTTCAAGGAGGTTCGCCCCGGTCGGGGTGCCGTGAAGTGACGCCATGCGCCAATGCTACCCTCTCTCCATGCCTGAACGCCGAACCTCGCGGACGCTGGCGGTCGTCACCTCACGATTCCGCCTCGGCGAGGCGGATCGCGTGCTCACGCTCATCTCACCAGAGCGAGGAAAGTTCAAGGCGATCGCCAAGGGGGTGCGAAAGCCGACCAGCCGCCTAGGTGGCGGCGTCGAGCCATTCGCGGAACTCGAGGTTGCACTTGCAGCGGGCCGAACCTTTGATGTGGTGACCCAGGTGCAACCGCAGCGCGTCTGGCTCGGGCTTCGCAGTCGACTCATGAGCAGTGCGGTTGCCTGGTACGCCGCAGAGCTGGTGGAGCGAGCGACGAGCGAGGAGCAGCCAGAACCAGAGCTGTACGCACTGCTGTTGCGCTCCTGGGATCTTCTTGAGGCGGGAGCCTCCGACGCACTCGTTGCTCGCTGGAGCGAGCTCGCACTCCTTGACGCCGCTGGGCACGGGCCCGAACTCGACCACTGCGTCAGCTGCGGGCGCGCTCCCCAAGTGGGGGAGTCACTCCGCTGGGATGAAGCGGCAGGAGGCACGCTCTGCTCCAATCATGGCGAAGGTGCGCCGTTTAGCAGCGACGGGCTGCGCCTCATGCGCTCGCTGCGACGCTTTGCCCCAGAGCAACTCGCTGAACTGCGACTGCCAACCGGTCCGCTCCAAGAGGTTGACCGTGCCCTGCGCGCCGCAATCCTCCACCTCTACGGACGGGAGCCGAAGAGTCGTAGCTTTCTCGATGAGGTGAGCGCGTGACCACGCTTGTGAGCGCACTCTTGGTTGCACTTGGCGGAGCGCTGGGAGCGCTGGCGCGAAGTGGCGCGGATGCGCTCGCCACGCGGCTTGGCGTCGCCGCACCGCTCGGGACACTTGCGATCAACGTGGTCGGATCGTTCGCAGCAGGGCTGGTGGCAACGCTGATCACAGACCGGATGCTGCTTCCGGAGGCGGCACGCCCGTTCATCCTCGTTGGTCTCCTTGGGGGCTTCACCACCTTTTCGGCGCTTGCGCTGCAGCTCACGCGCATGGGGGAGGGCGGCGAACTGCTGGCGCTGATCGTCTACGCCGCCGGATCAATCCTGCTTGGCGTGGCCGCTGCCGCGGCAGGCGTGGCGCTCGCCCGTGGGCTCTAGCCGCAGACGGATCGGGTAGGCTTCCACTTCATGAGCATCACCGCCGATCCTTCGATCACGCTTGCTGGCACGCCAGCCGTCGACGCCACCCCTTCGATTGCAGATCTTGACGTCATCGTCTCGCTCGCCAAGCGTCGCGGCTTCGTCTTCCCAAGCTCGGAGATCTATGGCGGGATCAACGCCGTCTGGGATTACGGTCCGCTCGGCGTGGAGTTGAAGAACAATGTGAAACGGGCCTGGTGGCGCAGCATTGTCCAGGAGCGGAACGATGTGGTTGGTCTCGATGCTGGTATCTTGATGCACCCGCAGGTCTGGCGCACCTCAGGACATGTCGGTTCGTTCAGCGATCCACTCGTTGAGTGCACCGCCTGCAAGCGTCGCTACCGCCTGGATGAACTCCCGGGAACCGATTCCCTCACCCCGCTGCAACTTGCCGAAGCTGACGTGGTGACGAGGCTTGGGTTGGTCTGCCCTGACTGCGAAGGAAGCCTTACCGCACCGCGGCGCTTCAACCTGATGTTCAAGACCTTCATGGGGCCCGTGGAGGAGGACGCTTCAGTCATCTATCTGCGACCTGAGACGGCACAGGGTGCATATGTTCAGCATAAGAACGTCCGCGACGCGGCCCGCAAGAAGATTCCTTTCGGCATCGCGCAGGTTGGGAAGTCATTCCGCAACGAGATCAGCCCTGGGAACTTCGTCTTCCGCATGCGTGAGTTTGAACAGATGGAGTTGCAGATGTTTGTGCGTCCAGAGGATGGCGCAACTGCCGCATTCGATGAGTGGCTGCCACGACGTCTTGAGTGGTACAAGGCATACGGCGTCTCTCCAGCGCGTCTACGCGCGCGTGAGCATGCGCCAGATGAGCTCGCGCATTACGCGAAGCGCGCCATTGACGTTGAATACCGATTCCCATTCGGCTGGAAGGAGCTCGAGGGGGTGCACAATCGCGGTGACTTTGATCTCTCCCGTCACGCGGCGGAGAGTGGTGAGAGTCTCTCGTACTTTGATCCGGCGACGGAGCAGACCTTCACCCCGTGGGTCGTTGAGGCAGCCGCTGGCGCCGACCGCGCCGCGTTTACGTTCTTGATTGATGCGTATCGCGAGGAGATCGTGCGTGACGAGAAGCGCGTCGTGCTCGGGCTACACCCGGAGCTCGCGCCGTACAAGGTGGCAGTGCTCCCGTTGCTCAAAAAGCGCGATGATCTTGTTGAACTCGCGCACAAGATCCGCAACGGACTCTCGCGTGAGTTCACGGCGGTCTACGACGATACTGCTGCAATCGGCAAACTGTATCGGCGACAGGATGAGATTGGGACGCCGTGGTGCATCTGCGTGGACGTCGACTCTATGGAAGACCACGCGGTCACCGTGCGCGATCGCGACAGCATGGAGCAGGAGCGGGTGAGTGTAGATCGTCTCGAGGACTACTTCCTGGGCAAATTGCGCGCGGCGCGACCGTAAGGGCTACTCGGTCGTTTCGGCAACTCCAGTCGCACCTGCAGCGCCAGTCGGCTGTTTCCCGGCCGGCCAGTAGAGCTCCTTATGGATCGCATCATCGGGCAGGCCGTATGCGCGGAGCTCCTGCTCCGCCGCGACGATCATGTCGGGGTTTCCACAGAGATACGCAACGGCACCGTTCGGATCCACGCTGAGGTCCCCGAGTGCCGCTTGAATGATGCTCTCCACTCTCCCAGTTCGCCCCGTCCAGCCGGCGTTTGCAGGATCGTTCGGTCGTGAGATGGTGGGGATATACGTTGCAGGGTACTCGCCGCTGGAACTCCAGCCGTTGAGAAGTTCGGCGTAGCCTATATCTGCCACGTAACTCACGCCGTTCAGGTAGATCGCGCGTCGAGGTCGTCCATCTGCCAGGAGCGTCCGTGCCATTGAGACGAATGGTGCGATCCCTGTTCCCGATGAGATGAACAGATGAACGCGCTCGTCGTCTGGTTGCAACGTGAACTTCCCTTTCGGTGGGAGCACGCGCAGTCCGTGCCCCACAGGGAGGGCGAAGGCGAGTGGCGTAAACGCGCCGCCACGGACGAGTCGAAGGTAGAGCTCATATCCTCCAGCAAGGTCTCGCGCAGATGAGGCAATGGAGTAGGGTCGCTGCATCCACTTCTCGCCGACCTTGACGCCGATCGTGACGTACTGCCCAGGTTCAAAGGGAACAGGAGTGCCGGTCGGCTTTATCCAGACCCGCGCGAGTGTCTCCGTGTCATCGATGCGTGCGGAGAGCACTGCGTTGTAGGCGGGGTCGCTGGCGAGGATGCCGAGTGCAGCCACCGCGTTCTCGCTTCCGCTCACGTTCACCTCCAGCCCTGGGCCGCCGATGGGCGGCTCGTGGTGAGTGTAGGGGAGCCCTCGTGCGCTCGCCCTTCCCGCGAGGTTGACGGAGGGGGGTGCGGATGGCATCCTTCGCCCGACAGGTCTTGACACCCACGGGCAGCCGCTTTGCCCGCCACCGAAGCCCTTCGAGGAGGTCAGCCAGCCGATGGCTTCAGGAAGTGTTGCTGAGGTGAAGAGCCGGCTCGCCGTCGTCGACGTGGTGGGCGAAACCGTTCCGCTCAAGAAGGCAGGCAACACGTTCAAGGGACTCTGCCCCTTTCACGGGGAGAAGACCCCTTCGTTTGTGGTGACCCCGGGGCGTGAATCGTGGAAGTGTTTTGGATGCGGGAAGGGGGGCGACATCTTCACCTTTGTGATGGAGCGCGACAACCTGCCGTTCGGAGAGGCACTTGCCCTGCTCGCCGCGAAGGCAGGGGTCGTCCTTGATGAGCGAAGCCGCGCCGAGGACGTGCGCCGCGCGCGTCTTCGAGAGGTCCTTGAGGGCGCGGTGAGCTTCTATCACGCAATTCTCACCAGCCACGATCTTGGTAAGCCGGCGCTTGACTATCTGCATGGACGTGGCTTCACTGACGCAACGATCGAGTCTCAACGCCTCGGCTGGGCCCCAGAGTCGTGGGACGCCTGCTCGAAGGCGTTGGCCGCCAAGCGCGGTGCAACTCCAGAGGAGCTGGAGGCGGTGGGCCTCACCACCGACCGTGGCGGTGGTCGCGGCGCATACGATCGCTTCCGCGCGCGCGTGATCTTCCCGATTCGAGATGCGAACGGCAAGGTCACGGGGCTTGGTGGCCGCCTCCTCCCTGCTGATGATGCGCGCGGGGATCATGGACCGAAGTATTTGAACAGTGCCGCCACGCCACTCTTCGATAAGTCGCGCACGCTGTATCTCATTGACAAAGCGAAGTCAGCCATTCGCAAGGGTGGCACCGCGGTCCTTGTTGAGGGGTACACCGACGCGCTAATGGCGCATCAGTCAGGATTCGAGAATGTGGTGGCGAGCATGGGAACAGCGCTTACCCCCGCACAGGTGGCGCTCCTGCTCCGCTATGGCTCGAAGATCGTGCTCGCATATGACGTTGACGCGGCGGGGGCGAAGGCGGGCGCATTTGGTGCGACTGAACTTCTTCGCCTTGTCACCGAACTCGCTGGGACAACAGACGGTCCTTCGCTTGTTGATGTTGGGATCGTGAAGCTCCCCGACGGGAAGGATCCAGATGAAGTAGTGCGCGATCAGCCAGACGTATGGCGCGCGGCGGTGGAGCGACCCATCCCCGTTGTTGAGTATCTGATTGAAGAGGCGGCGAACGCATACGACCTTCGTGATCTCGGAGGTCGAAAGCGCGCCGTGGATGCCATCAAGCCGACGCTGCGTGCACTGCGCGATCCGGTGATTCGTGATGGGTACGCCGCCGCCGCGGCACGTCGGATCGGCGTGGACGAGTCGACCATTCGCGAAGCGTTGCGCAAGCCCGGCGTCGACAGCGCGGCCTCTGCGTCCGACGGACGCATCTCCGCCGATCGCGTGCGCGCCGCCGATCTTGAAGGTGACATCTCGTCGATTCTCGCCGGCGTCTCTCCACCAGAGGCGGAGCTGCTCCGTCTGCTGATCCTCGCGCCAGCGGAACGTCTCCGAATGCGCGACGTGCTCGGCGATGAGCTCTTCTCCAGCGGGCTTGCTCGTTCGCTCTGGCACGGCCTTCGCGCCGCACTCGACGCCTCGCTCGAGGCGGGTGCCTCGGTGGCGAGCGGGGAGCAGATCCCTGCCGCGGTGCAGGGAGAGGAGCGCCGTCTCGCTCAGGCGCTCCTTGCGCGTGAGAGTCAGCCAGTCACGCTTGAGCGAATTCGCATTGGCATCGATCAAACGGCGCTACGTCTCGAGGCAGATCGCCTTGAGGAGGCGATGGCCTGGTCTCGTTCAGAGATCGCGGAAGCTGAGCGTGCCGCAGATGTTGCACGAGTACGAGAGTTGATGGAACAGGGTCGGGAGTTGAGTTCAAAGCGTAAGGTCTTGGATCGGCGCCTCATGGCTGCTGGCGTAATGACCGCAGGAAAGGGGGGCACACGATGACCGGAAAGAAGAGCGCACCAGTGGCGAAGCCTGCATCAGCACCAGTGGCAAAGGGTGCCTCCAAGCCTGCGCCGAATGCCGCGCCAAAGACTGCTCCGAGAGCTGGCGTCAAACTCGCGGGAGTCAAAACTGCGGCAACTAAGCCTGCGGCAACTAAGCCTGCCGCAGCCAAGCCCCCCGTAACAAAGTCCACTCCAGCAAGATCTGTCAAGCCAACCTCAACGCCCGCTGCGAGGAAGGCACCGCTCGCAACGCCGGCCAAGAGCTCCGTTCCAAAGAAGATCGCGCCGAAGGCGGCAGTAACGCCCGCAACAAAGCCAACCGTAAAGCGGGCGCCTCAGCCTTCTGGAAAACCGGCCACAACGAAGAAGGTTTCCGCAAAGCCGGCATCTAAGCTGGCAACATCATCCACCGCAAAGCCGGTGACAAAGTCTGCCTCGAAACCTGCACCATTAAAGAAGGGTCCTGCAACGCCCGCCATCAAGGCAGCGGCTAAGCCTGCCGCAAAGCCGACCGCAAAGCCTGCCGCAAAGCCTGCCGCAAAGCCGACCGCAAAGCCTGCCGCAAAGCCGACCGCAAAGCCTGCTGCAAAGTCCGGGAAGGGGAGTCCATCGAAGAAGGGCCCTGCGCCACAAGCTTCACCGGTGAAGCCTGCAGCGACAAAGCCTGCAGCAACAAAGCCTACGGCCGCAAAGCCCGCTGCGAAGAAGCCCGCGCCAGTGAAGACGGCGTTGCCGGCAAAGGGGGCAAAGGCTGGGAAGGCTCTCCCAGCAGAGGTCGACCCAACGGCGAAGCTCGCGGGGATTGCCGAACCGGGTGCTGGTGATCTCGCTGAGATTGAGGCGGACGGTGTAGAGATCCTCGATCCAGAGGCGGCTGCAGCAGCGCTACTTGAGGTGGCCGCCCCAGAAGTTGCGAAAGCTGCGGAGGCGGTTGCGGAAACCGTTACGGAGTCAACCGGGATCGACGACCCGGTCCGCATGTATCTCAAGGAGATCGGTCGCGTCGGACTCTTGACGGCGGAGGAGGAGGTCGTCCTCGCCAAAATGATCGAGCTCGGTGAGCAGATGGCGGACGAGCCGTGGAAGGCTGTCTACAACCTGCATCAGTGGACCTACCACGAGACCGAACTGAAGACGCGCAAGAAGAAGGAGTGGTATCGCTTCGACCCCGTCTTGGCGGAGAAGGCGCACGCCACCTTCCGCGAAGCAATCAGTTTCTACGTGAAGGGCCGCAAGCTCGGGGAGTGCAAGATCACGGGTTTCGACAAGGCGGCGCGTGATGCGGCATCTGCGCCAGGCGGCGACACCCTGCAGAAAAACCTCCTGGTGGCGAAGAGTTTGGTGAAGGCGTTCAATGATCCGAGCAAGCGCAACGTGGCGGCGAAGACCCTCGAACTTGTGGACTTTGCCTTCCAGGCGGTGAGCTCGGGCGACTTGAGCAGCCGCGACAACCAGGTACTGAGTAAGCTCTTCGTCTGGTCGCGCGATGAGATCGCCTGGCCTGCTGCAGAGGCGTACGTCCAGTCAGGGAAGTATCTCGGGACCTCGGGCGAGGACTGGCTGCGCGAGGCAGGCTGGGATCCAGAGAATCCTGCCCTCGGCAAGTTGCGTGGTCGCGAAGGGGCGGTGGTGCAGCTCGGCTGGCGTGGCCGCGAAGAGTTGACGAAGGCGAACCTCCGACTCGTGGTATCGATCGCGAAGAAGTACATCGGACGCGGCATGAGCTTCCTTGACCTGATTCAGGAAGGGAACATCGGCCTCATTCGCGCCGTGGAGAAGTTTGAGTACATCAAGGGCTTCAAGTTCTCAACATACGCAACCTGGTGGATTCGGCAAGCGATCACTCGTGCGATTGCCGACCAGGCCCGCACAATCCGTATTCCGGTGCACATGTATGAGCAGTTGAATCGGCTGACGCGCATTCAGCGTCAACTCTTCCAAGAGCTGGGGCGAGAGGCAACAGATGAAGAGATCGCCACGGAGTTGACCAAGGTCACGGAGACCGAAGTCACGGCGGAGCGGGTCCGCGAGATGCGGAAGGTGAGCCAGGAGCCAGTCTCCCTAGAGACGCCGATCGGTGAAGAGGAAGACAGCCACCTTGGCGACTTTATCGAGGATAAGGCTGCGAAGAAGCCGGATGAGGCGGCGAACAGTCAGCTGTTGAGCGAACAGATCGTTGCGACGCTCGAGTCGCTCAGCGCCCGCGAGCAGCGGGTGCTCCGGCTGCGCTTTGGCCTTGAAGATGGACGTCAACGCACGCTGGAGGAGGTCGGCGCGGAGTTCAATGTTACGCGTGAGCGTATTCGCCAGATCGAGGCGAAGGCGTTGCGCAAGTTGCGACACCCATCCCGCTCGCGCAAGTTGCGCGACTATCTTGAGTAACGATGTCCGTCCATGAAGCGACCGCACTGGTACCAGAGGGGGTGGGGCTACACGCCCGCCCTGCGGCGCTCTTCGTGCAGAAGGCAGGGACCTTTAGCTCCAAGATCCGTCTCACCTGTGGAGATCGAAGTGCGGACGGGAAGTCAATCCTTGGGGTGCTGCAACTGGGAGCCTCTGCAGGCAGTCACGTCACAATTCATGCGGAAGGCGACGATGCCCACCTGGCTGCCGAGGCACTCGCCACCTTCATCCGCGAGATCGCCTAGCCGCGTCGCAACGGGCGCGTCAGGCCACCCCACGACTCCTAGCGACAAGGCAGACTGGAGTTCTGGGCGGTGGCCCAGGCATTGAAGAAGGAGGAGTTGCGATGGGCCAGGATCTTGCAGCGATCGCGAAGGCGGTGATCAAGGGTCTCGGGGGTGCGAGCAATATCAAGTCAAGCGAGCCGTGCATTACGCGCATCCGCTGCGACCTTGTTGATATGAAGAAGATGAACGAGGCGGCCCTCAAAAAGGCGGGGGCCGTTGCCGTGGTGAAGTTTGGGAAAGGGGTCCAGGTGGTAATGGGCACACTCTCGGACAACATTGAGTCTGAGATGCGTCGCCAGATGAAGCGCTGAGTGGGGGCTCCTGTCACAATCCTCGCCCCCTTCGCTGGGCGCGTCGTGGCGCTCGCCGACCTGCCGGACCCGGTGTTCGCGCAGGAGATCATGGGGGCGGGGATCGCCCTCGATCCTGAAGAGGTGGCCAGTGTGATCGCCCTCGCCCCGTGCGCTGGGAGCGTCGCCAAGCTCTTCCCTGGTGGGCACGGGATTGCCATTGAGAGCGCAGCCGGACCTATCCTCCTGCACATTGGGCTCGAAACGGTCGCCCTGAAAGGGGTCGGCCTCACGGCGCTCGTGAGTGACGGAGATCAGCTCGTTGCGGGACAGCCCCTCGTGGAGCTGGCGGCGGCCAAAATTCGTGCGGGGGGGACCTCACTCCTCACCCCCATCGTGGCCATTGGCGGGCAACGGGTTGAACAGCTCGCCGTCCCAGGAGCCCAGGTACCCGTTGGCGAGCCTCTGTTCGTGGTCTACCCGGCCTAGCGCCCCCCTCGCGACCGAAGCAGCCCCTCCTGAGGTTGGTAAAGGGACCTTAATCAAACCCCTTGTCATACCTCTACACGGGGAGTAGGGTTATCCACAAGCGGGAGCCGTCCTGACCGCAAGGGCAGGACCTCACGCTTAAGTGGAGGTACATGGGAATGTTTGAGCAACTACAGAAGATCGGGAAGGCGTTGATGCTCCCGATCGCGGTGCTCCCAGCAGCGGCGCTTCTGCTCCGCCTCGGAGTGCTCCTTAGCAGCGACCTGAAGGTCGCGGACGGGACGGCCTTGACGGTCGTCTGGAACGTCATGACGATCGCCGGTGATGCCGTCTTCGGCAATCTAGCGCTCCTCTTCGCCATCGGTGTGGCCGTGGGTCTCACTGAGGGTGCTGGTGTGGCCGCCCTTGGCGCCGCGGTCGGCTACCAGATCTTGGCGAAGATCAACGGCGCAGGCTCACTGATCGACGTGCTGAACAAGGTCGAGGCACCTGCAAAGGTGAACATGTCGGTCTTCGGCGGCATCTTGATCGGCGTCATCGCCGCGTGGGCGTACAACAACTACAAGGATACGAAGCTGCCGAGCTACCTCGGCTTCTTCGCAGGCCGACGCTTCGTCCCAATCGTCACGGCGTTCGCGTCGGTGGCGGCTGGTATCGTCGCGGGCTTCGTCTGGCCACCAATCGGTGGAGCCATTCAGGAGTTCGGCAACCTGATCGTCACGATGGGTGGCATCGGGCTCATCCTCTACGGATTCGCAAACCGCATGCTCCTCTTGGTGGGCTTGCACCACATCTTGAACACGTTTGTCTGGTTCCAGCTTGGTGAGTACACCAAGGCTGACGGCACGGTTGTGACCGGTGACCTGAACCGCTTCTTTGCGGGCGACCCGAACGCGGGCGCCTTCATGGCGGGCTGGTTCGTGGTGATGATGTTCGGCCTCCCGGCTGCGGCATACGCCATCTATCAGGCGGCAGACAAGAGCGAGAAGAAGGCAACTGGCTCCATCATGGCGTCGGCGGGCTTCACCTCGTTCCTCACTGGTATCACGGAGCCGATTGAGTTCAGCTTCGCCTACGCGGCGCCAGTGCTGTTTGCAATTCATGGACTCCTTGCGGGTGTGGCCCTTGCCATCTGTGCACAGCTTGACTGGGTACAGGGCTTCGGCTTCTCCGCTGGCTTGATCGACTATCTGCTCAACTTCACGTTGGCATCGGATGCATCGACGGGCGGAAGCACAGGACCTCTCGGGATCCTGGGCCTCGGCGTCGTCTTTGCGGCGATCTACTACGTGCTGTTTGCAGCGGCGATCCGCACGCAGAACCTTGCGACCCCGGGTCGCACGCCGGTCAAGGCAAGGGGCCGACGCTAAATCGTGATCACATCCGCCTCGGCTCTCTGGGCTTAGGCGGAAACGCATGGGCGATCTAATCGTCCTAGGGCTGGTAGTCGCCGTATGGTGGCTACCAGCCCTGCGCGTTATCCGAGACATGGACGAGATCCCAGGGATCCCGCGCCCGCTCTTCTGGTCAGTGCTGCCTGTCATCGGCCTGCCAATCCTCGGGCCACTCTTCTATGCCACATGGCTTCGCCGTAGGCTCTTCAACATCGGTGCCAATGCGTTGCAACTCCGCGAAGAGCGGAATCGTGCCCGCCGCGCCCGTGGTGCTGGCGAAGAGCGCGGCGACCCCTCTCGTCGTCGCTGACCCTGCTACCATTTCGCCCTTGGCGGCCCTCGTGCCGCCGAGTTGTTCCGGCGTAGCTCAGTGGTAGAGCGGGCGGCTGTTAACCGCTAGGTCGTAGGTTCGAGCCCTACCGCCGGAGCCAATCTTGGTGAGAAGTCCAACACAGGGCGTATGCCAATGCGAAAGGGGACAGGATGGTTGCCACAGGTCTCAGTGAGACTCCCGCCGCCTATCGCGCCAAACTCCTGATGCAAGAAGACGCGCAGATTGATGCCTGGGTTGCGGGCTCCCTCCGCGATATCGCCAAGCGCAAGGGCGTGGTTCAGGCGGTCCACGAGTTTGGGAAGGCAACAGGGCTAGACGAGGACGGTCTCGCTGGCGCATACACCGCTGGCGGCGGTGCCGCGGCGACGATGGGTCGCGATGACGAGGGGCACCTAATCTTCCCAGCGGTAGCGCTCTGGGCCTTTGTGCCAGGGGTTCGCGCAGTAGATCCCGCCCGAGGCAAAGATCGTCTGATCAACTTCCTTGTGGCGACGTTCGAAGAGGTCGTCTACATCTAGGGGTGCGGCTCATCATCTCGCGGTGCGGCCGCGTGACGTAGGCCAGCGCTATTCGCCTTTCTGTCGGAGGATCGCAGCAAGGTTGTCCAACTTGTTTCGCGCGATCTGCAGCCACTTTGCCATGTTCGCGCGATCGAGATCATTCAACTTGACAGAACCGTCGGCTCGGTCAATCGCGTGCAGGATGTTGGCAAGCTCATCGATCGCGCTCCCGAGCGACTCTCGCGCGTTCATGAGGCCTGCATCGCTCGTTGCCGCAGCGGGGGCCGCTGTCTCAATCGGAGCCGGCCTGCCGCTGTGCTCGATGATGGACGGCTGCGCGGGCGCAGTAGTTGGCGCTGGAGGGGCGGAGTGCGATGCGGGCACCGCATGGGCCGCCGGAGCGGCGGGCGTTGGCGTGAAGGGAACCTCTGTCGCTGAGATAGGTGCGCCGATGCTCGGGCGATCGCTCTCACCACGCACGACGTTCTTGAGTCGCGCCAGCGAAAGTTCGCCGCGCGCAATCTGAGCGGCAAGTTCAGCGCGACGTGCAGGGTCGTCAATCTTCATCAACTCATAGGCGTGGCTGATCGTGTCCGAGCGCTCTGCGACCAGGGCGCGGACATCGGCTGGTGCCGCAACCAGACGGAGTCGATTCTCAATGTAGCCCTTGTCCTTGCCGAGCTTGTCGGCGAGCTTCCGAATGCTGTATCCCAGTTCAGTGGTCATGCGCGCAAAGATCGCTGCCTCGTCTAGTGGTGAGAGGTTCTCTCGTTGCAGGTTTTCAATCACTGCGATCTCAATCGCCTGCTCATCGCTCATCTCTTCGATAATTGCCGGAATCATGGCGAGGGCGAGGGCGGTGACGGCGCGCCAGCGTCGCTCACCAGCGACAATCTCATAGTGACCGCGGTCAAGCGGACGGACAAGGATTGGCTGCAAGACCCCGTGCTCGCGGATGCTCGCGATGAGATCACTCAGGGCGTCCGGATCGGCAGCGATTCGTGGCTGCTTCGGGTTCGGCGAAATGCGATCAACCGCGATCTGGCGAACGGCGCGCTCATGCTGCTCCCCCTCTGGCTTCAGGAGTGAGAGAACAGCGTCGCTCAGCTTCTCCTCTTGCGCGAGGCGCTGGCTCGCCGCTGCACGAAAATCAGGCTTGGCCACGTGCAATCACCTCCGCTGCTAATTCGCGATACATCTCCGCCGCATCCGAGACCGGAGCGTAGACCGTGATCGGCTTTCCGGTGAGCGGTGCTTCACCAAGGCGCACCGTTGATCCGATGATCGTTTTGAAGACGGGTGCGTCTGCATACCCCTGCATCTCAGCCAGCATCTCCTTGCCGAGCACAGTCCGCTGATCAACGAAGGTGGGGAGAAGGCCGAGGATCACAAGGTCCTTGTTGAGTTTGGAGTGGATCGTCTTCACCACATTCAGCAGGTTCTTCAGACCCTTGAGCGCGTAGTACTGCGCCTGCACGGGGACGATCACCGCATCAGCGGCAACGAGGCTGTTGATGGTCAGAAGGCCGAGCGTTGGCGGGCAATCAATGAGGATGTAGTCATAGGCGCTGCGTGTGCCATCCTCAAGCGCTTCGCGTAGCGCGTACTCCCGCCCCATGGCGTTGAAAAGATCAACCTCCGCAGAGGCGAGGTCGAGGGTGGCGGGAGCCACGTCGATCCCCGGGAAGTCGCTGCGAAGAATGATGGGGGCGAGTGAGCGCTCCTGCGAGACAAGCACGTCGGCGGTTGATTTGGAGACGTCGGCCAGATTGAAGCCGAGGCCTGCGGTCAGATTCGCTTGGGCATCCATATCGATGGCGAGCACCTTGAGACCGCGCTCTGCGAGTGCTCCAGCGAGGTTGACGACCGTGGTCGTCTTTCCCACGCCACCCTTCTGGTTGGCGACCGCAATGACCCTGCCCATGAAACCCCCTCCGCGGGCGCTGACGGTGTGCCGCCTCGTGCGCCATGCGCATCCTACCCCCTTGTCTTTGTTCGTAGCTCCGCCTGTGCGCGCTGTCTTCGCACACGGACGGCGCGCGCGTGCCCCGTCCGTGCGCGGGCCCTCGGACAGGCTGTCTGACGAGGTGGGGGTGTGGGAGAATCGGCGGACGATCGAAGGCGGCTGCAGATGTAACAAACGAGGAGGGCGTGATGGCGGGAGACGGGGAGCGGGAGACGGCGCGTACCGCGACGAGCTCGGGCATCCCCCTCAGCCAGGAGTACGGCCCTGAGAGCGCCGCTGGGCGCCCGCCGGAAGCCGTTGGAACCGCCGGTACATACCCGTTTACCCGAGGCGTCCAGTCGACCATGTACCGAGGGCGGCTCTGGACGATGCGCCAGTACGCGGGATTCTCAACCGCCAAAGAGTCGAATGCCCGCTATCGCTACCTGCTTGAGCAAGGTCAGACGGGTCTGTCGGTCGCATTCGATCTCCCGACCCAGATGGGTTTCGACTCTGACGCCCCAGAGGCGGAGGGGGAGGTGGGACGAGTTGGGGTGGCGATCGATTCACTTGCGGATATGGAGGCGCTCTTTGACGGCATCCCGCTCGACCGGGTCTCCACCTCGATGACGATCAACTCCACTGCGCCAATTCTGCTCGCACTGTATGTCGCAGTGGCCGAGCGTCAGGGGGTCTCTCGCGCGGCGCTCTCTGGAACGACGCAGAACGACCTGTTGAAGGAGTACATCGCCCGGGGCACCTATATCTTCCCGCCGACACCCTCGCTACGGTTGATCACCGACGTGGTCGAGTGGTGTAGCGCCGAGTTGCCGAAGTGGAACACCATCAGTATCTCCGGGTATCACATGCGCGAAGCGGGGGCGACCGCCGCGCAAGAGCTCGCCTTCACGTTTGCGAACGCTATCGCCTACGTCGAAGCGGCTGTTGGGCGGGGTATGGCGATCGACACGATCGCACCACGCCTCTCATTCTTCTTCGCTGCGTGGACAGACATCCTTGAGGAGACAGCAAAGTTCCGCGCGGCGCGCCGAATCTGGGCGCGACTGATGCGTGAGCGCTTTGGTGCACAGAGTGAGAAGTCACTCCTCTGTCGATTCCATGTGCAGACCGCAGGATCTGCGCTCACCGCGCAGTCGATAGACAACAATGTGGTGCGCGCCGCATATCAGGCACTCGCTGCAATCCTTGGCGGAGCGCAGAGTTTGCATGTCAATGGGAAAGACGAAGCACTTGCGCTCCCAACCGAAGAGTCGGCTCGCCTTGCACTTCGCACGCAACAGGTGCTCGCACACGAGGCGGGAGTTGCAGGAACCGTAGATCCACTCGGTGGGAGCTGGGCGATTGAGGCGCTGACAGACGCCATTGAGAAGGAGGTGCTCTCCCTGATTGCCGAGACCGATCGTCTCGGTGGGGCTGTGGCGGCAATCTCTGCTGGTTTCCCGCAGCGCGCAATCCAGGATGCCGCGTTCGCGTATCAGCGCGAGATCGAGCGTGGCGATCGAATCATCGTGGGCGTGAATCAATTTGTCGACGAGGCGGTCACAACGCCACCCATCGCTCGCATTGATCCGGCGCGGGAGCGCGAGCAGGTTGCATCGCTCGAGAAATTTCGCGCCTCGCGCAGCGCAGCTGCGGTGACAGCCTCACTTGACGCAATCAAATCGGCAGCACGCGGCAGCGATAATCTGATGCCGTACCTCATCAGCGGTGTGAACGCGGGTCTGACGGTCGGTGAGATTGCTGGTGCACTCCGAGAGATCTGGGGTGAGCATCGAGAGTCACTCGTCCTGTGAGCGGTGGTGAGCGCATGGTCAAGCTTGGCGCACTCCCGGTACAGGGACGGATTCATCACGTGGCAACGGTAGTGAAAGATATTGATGCTGCAGTGAGGTTTCATACTGAGGTGCTCGGGCTCCCCCTGGAGCAGATCGCCGATGTCCCCTCGCAAGAGGTGCGGATCGCTTTCCTTGCGGCTGGCGGCTCCAAGATCGAACTCGTGGCACCTACGAACAGCACCAGTGGTGTCGCGCGTTTCCTCGAGTCAAAAGGAGAGGGGTTCCATCATCTCTGTCTCGAGGTTGCCGATATTGATGGGGAGCTGAAGCGACTTGCTGCGATGGGGGTGCAACTGATCAACGCAGAGGCGGTTGAAGGCGTTGAGGGGCCGGTCGCGTTCCTTCACCCGAAGAGTTGTCACGGAGTGTTGGTTGAGTTGATTGAAGCGCCAGGTGGCCCAGCGTGGAAGCGACTCGATTATGGAGACCCAACGCAACTACGAACGCGCTAGCGCACGGTGCGCGGACGGCGAGGTTGGATTACGCCTTCTTGTAGCCAGCCTCGATCAGAAGGCGTGGGAGCTCCGTAGGGGAGCCGGCCACCTTGAAGCCGGCCGCCTCCAGTGCGGCGATCTTGTCCACCGCACGCCCTGAGGCACCGGAGACGATCGCTCCTGCGTGGCCCATGCGGCGCCCCTCTGGAGCGGCGCGTCCAGCGATAAACGCGACGCGTGGGAGGTGCTTCAAGTTCTCGGCAGCCCAGGCGGCCGCCTCTTCCTCGGCAGATCCACCAATCTCGCCGATCAAGACGATCGCGCGCGTGGCCGTGTCTGCGGCGAAAAGCTCGAGCGCTTCTCGGAATGTGGTGCCGATGATCGGGTCACCGCCGATGCCGAGGCAGGTGGACTGACCGATGCCCGCATCCGTCATTGATTGCACCGCTTCGTAGGTCAACGTCCCGGAGCGGCTTACCACGCCAACGTCACCCGGGAGGTGGATTGACGCGGGGATGATGCCGACCTTGGTGCCGCTCCCGTTTGCGCCCGGGGAGGTTGCGCCAGGGCAGTTCGGTCCGATCAGGTGTGCGCCGTGCGCGCGAACGATTGCGAGCGCACCAACCATATCGTGGACGGGAATCCCTTCGGTGATGCAGAAGATGACTTTGATGCCAGCCTCGGCCGCTTCGGCGATCGCATCGCCCGCGCCTGCTGCTGGAACAAAGATGCAGCTGGTGTTAGCACCAGTCTCGCGCACCGCATCGATCACGGTGTCAAACATCGGGACGCTGTCATCAAGTGCGCGCTCTCCACCGCGACCTGGTGTGACGCCAGCAACGATCTTTGTGCCGTATGCCGCCATCTGCGCGGCGTGGAAGCCGCCTTCGCGACCGGTGAGTCCTTGGACAACGAGACGTGTCTGCGGCCCAACCAGAATGCTCATGCTGCACCTCTTGCGGCGAGAGCCACCGCCTTCTCCGCCGCTTCATCAAGGCTTGATGCTGTTGCAAACCCACCTGCGGTGAGAAGCTCTGCCGCCTCTTTTGCATTGGTGCCAACGATGCGCACCACCATCGGAACGGTGCGCTCTTGCTGCCCACGCGCCTCAATGAGGCCGCGCGCCACTTCGTCACCGCGCGTGATGCCACCGAAGATGTTGACGAGGATCGCCTTGACGCCCTTGTCGGCAAGGATGATGCGCATGGCGGCGGCAACCTTATCGGCGCGAGCACCACCGCCAATGTCCAAGAAGTTTGCTGGCGTACCGCCAGCACGTGTCACAAGGTCGAGTGTGGTCATCGCAAGCCCAGCGCCGTTCACCATGCAGCCAATGCTGCCGTCGAGTCGGATGTAGGCGATCCCCATCTCCCGCGCTTCACGATCGATCGGGTCTTCACTATCTTCGTCGCGCCACGCTGCAAGCTCTGGGTGTCGGTCAAGTGCGGAGTCGTCAATGGTGACCTTCGCATCAAGGCAGACGAGTCGCTCACCACCAGGCAGGTCAGGCGCTGGGACGACCGCGAGTGGATTCACCTCCACAAGATCTGCGTCAGATTCACGCGCAACGCGCACAAGTCCTGTTGCTATCGCCACGAACTGCTTGAGCAGATCACCGCGCGCGCCGATGCGGAGGCCGAGGCGACGCGCCTGGAACGGGAGGAGCCCTGCATGTGGGTGTGCGTTCTCGCGGATGATCGCCGCTGGATCCTTAGCCGCAACCTCTTCGATCTCCATGCCGCCGGCAGCCGACGCCATGAGCAGAATGCCGCGGCTGCTGCGATCGATGAGGGCCGAGAGG
>JBEDBF010000015.1:0-17270 GCA_041177405.1 Chloroflexota bacterium
TTCGCTGTATCGATCATGGCGCGGCTCAACGAGGATGAGTTGCGGACATCGCGCTCGCGCAAGTCGGGTGGAGATTGCGGCGCGCACGCCAAACGCACGCGCCTCATAGCTTGCTGCGCAGATCACACCGCGCTGGCCATCGCTGTACCCAACGGCAACGGGTTTGCCGGCAAGCGTCGGATTGTCGTGGATCTCTACCGATGCAAAGAAGGCGTCAAGGTCAACGTGAAGAATGCTGCGCGGCGCGTGTGTGTTCGTAGTGCCGCCTTACTTTCGCCTGCTCTCGGAGACGCAATCAGCTCTTTGGTTCAACCGTAACCGTCACCTCGGCGATGAGGTGTGCGGCGACCTTGACCTGAACCTTGTACGTGCCGAGCTGCTTGAGCGGCTCATCAAGGAGGACCTGGTGCTTCTCTACGTTGATGCCACGGCGTTCAAGTGCATCGGCAATCTCTTTGTTCGTGATGGAGCCGAAGAGCTTTCCGCCTTCACCAACCTTCACGCCGAGCGTGATCGCCGTGGCACTGATCTGCTTCGCATGCTCCTCCGCCTCCTGCTTGGCGCGGTCGACCTTGGTCGCACGTGACGCGATCTCAGCGGCCACCCGCTTCGCCGCCCCACCGATCGCAGGGATGGCGAGGCCATTTGCGATCAGGTAGTTCCGGGCGTACCCGCTTGCGACCTCTTTGAGATCGCCAGCCTTGCCGACCTTTGGGACGTCTGCGGTGAGGATGACCTTCACGATGCGCTCCTTCCTTCGGGGCGGGGAGAGGCCCCCGCGCTGGTGCGGGGATTCTCCCACACCTGCGAAAACTACCCCTTGACAGAGAACAGATGTTCTATGACACTAACGGTGCCGAACAGATGTTCTAGTTCGCAGCAGGCCCCATCTGGGGAGCCCTCAGGGGGCGGGAGGCACGAAATGGCGATGCAGAAGATTGCTCCGGTAACGGTCAAGGTGACTGCGCACTGGTGGACGGGGTCCCCACAAGCGGTCGCCTTTGAAGGGATCGTACGCAAGGTGACGAAGGTTCTCGCCCTGCGTCACGAGCACGGTGCCTACCGCGCCGATACTGGCCCCCGCACCCTCTGGGAGCTTGAGACGGAAGACGCGACCCTCGTGCTCGCCTTCTCCCGCCGTAGCGGGGCATGGACAATCGAGGCATTTGACGACGCGTGGGCGACGCTCCCGTTTGCCTCGGAGCTTGAGCCGACTGGAGGCCTCCTCAGTCACGCATAGTCCGCCACGTCGCTCGCCAAGGTCTCTCGCCGTGCCACACTACGCCCGTGCCAGAGCAGCGACGCATCCAAAGAGTTTCAGGCGGCAAGGGCCCCGTTGAGTCGGCCCGCTCCGCGCTACGACTGGTTGAGATCGGACTCGATCTTACGCTCGCCGCGGTACTCCTGGTCGCAGTGCTCATCATTGGTGGCGAAGTCATTCATGAGATCGCGGCCGGCGTTCAATCGGGCGGCGTTGAGTCAGCACTCAAGATTCTTGACCGCGTCCTCCTTATCTTCATTATTGCGGAGCTGATCTACACGCTGCGCATCTCGCTCGCTCGTTCGCAACTGATCCTTGAGCCGTTCCTCATCATCGGTCTCGTTGCGGTCGTTCGGCGAATCTTGATTGCCACTGCGCAAGTCGAGCAGTGGCTCGTCGCTGGTAGGGACATCTCGCCACTCCTCTATGAGCTCGGTGCGCTCGCTGGACTTGTCCTCTCGCTCGCAATCGCGCTCTCTCTGGCGCGAAAGCATAGTGGCCGCGCCAGCGATTACGAGGCCGATTAACTTCTTCTTCTGCACGTTAGGGAGGGCTGCATGACGCACCTACCATCAACTTCACTTGGTCAATACCTCGATGAACTTGCAGCGGCAACCCCAACTCCTGGTGGCGGTTCCGCCGCAGGTGTGATTGGTGCGATGGGGGCGGCGCTTGTAGAGATGGTGGCGGGCCTCTCGCTGGCAAAGAGTGAGAGTGAACACTCAGCAGTGCAGCGAGCCGCGCTCGAGCGTGCAACAGCGGCGCGCCGCGAGCTCCTCACGCTCGCAGAAGAGGATGCCGCTGCGTTTACCGCATTTATGAACGCACTCAAACTTCCCAAGAGTTCGGAGAGCGAGCGAGACGCCCGCACCGTTGCCCTCTCGTCTGCCGCGCAACGTGCCGCCGAAGTTCCCCTCGCAACGCTTCGCGCTGCCGTTACCGTTGCCGACGTGGCGCAGACGCTGGCAGAGCGATCTCTCTTCTCTGCCGCGAGCGATCTCGCCGTCGCGTCGCGGTTCGCGCGCGCTGCAGGTGAGAGTGCCGCCGAGAACGTTGAAGCGAACCTGCCATACATTGAAGATGCGGAGACGCGAGCAGCGCTGGCACGCCAGACCGAATTGGCACTCCACGCGTTGCGCCGTGCAACCCCACAGTGAGCCGAGCTCTCAGCGCACGTCCACGATCACTTGAACTCGCCGCAGAGGCCGCGCTGCTGGTGCAGCGCGCATCAGTCGCTCGAGGAGGTCGTGCGCCGGTACTTGCCGCCGTAGCGGCAACCGAAGATGTGGCGGCGCTCATCTATATGGAGCAGTTGCTCAAGCAGGCAGAGACAGCGGGCTTTGCCGTCAAGAAGATCTCACTCTCCCCTGCCGCGCAGGAGGGCGAGATCAAGGCAACACTCGATCGCCTCTCGGCAGACGTTGATGTCGCGGGGATCATTCTGCAGTCGCCACTCCCCGAGGGGGTGAGTCGCGCGCGGGTCGTTATGGCGATCTCGCCGGAGAAAGACATTGATGGGATCACTGAATCCAGTGCCGCGCGACTGAGCGCGGGAGACTTGAACGGAACACTCCTCCCCGCAACAGCGGCCGCCGTCATGGAACTTCTGCGCACCCACCAGATCGAGCTTCGCGGTCAGCGCGCGGTCGTGGTGGGAAGGAGTGCCGTGGTGGGTCGACCGGTGGCGCAACTCCTCGCCCTCGCGGGGGCGCAGGTCGAAGTGGTTCACTCAAAGACGCCCGATATGGGCGCGATCACGCGCACGGCGCAGATCCTTGTGGTGGCGGCGGGGGTTCGCGGACTCGTTCGCGGCGAGCACGTTGCACCAGGCTGCGTGGTGGTAGATGTCGGCATCCATACCGACGGCGACCACATCGTGGGCGACGTTGACGCTGAGAGCGTCAGTGCTGCGATCGGTGCGAGCGGAGCGCTCAGCCCTGTGCCGGGGGGAGTGGGACCGATGACGAATGCGATCCTCGTGCTTCAGGCGGCGCAGGCGGCCATTCGCGCCGCGGGAGCGTAGACTTCCAACCATGGCCTTCCCATCTGATCTAGAGATCGCGCGTGGCGTTACGCCGAAGCCGATCGACGCGGTCGCCGCCGACCTCGGCTTCACCCCCGACGAAGTTGAGCCCTACGGTCGAACCAAGGCGAAGATCTCTATTGAGGCGATCGAGCGGATGGAGAAGCTCGGCCAGCGCGGCAAGTACGTGGTGGTGACGGCGATCACCCCAACACCCCTCGGCGAAGGGAAGACCACCACAACGATCGGCCTTGCGCAGGGGCTCAACGTGATTGGGAAGAGGGCAACGGTGGCAATCCGACAACCAAGCCTCGGCCCTGTCTTCGGCATCAAGGGCGGCGCTGCCGGCGGCGGGTACAGCCAGGTCATCCCCATGGAAGAGTTCAACCTGCACCTCACCGGTGACGTCCACGCGATTGGCGCGGCACACAACCTCGCCGCCGCATTCCTGGACAATCACCTCCATCACGGCAATGCGCTCGGCATTGATCTGCGCGCCATCACATGGCCGCGCGTCGTTGATATCAGCGATCGCGCAATTCGCAAGACCATCATCGGCCTCGGCGGGAAAGAGAACGGCGTGGTGCGCGAATCAGAAACGGTGATCACCGTTGCAAGCGAAGTCATGGCGGTACTCGCACTCGCTTCGGATCTTGCCGACTTGCGTGCACGACTCGGACGCATTGTGGTTGCCGAAACCACCGATGGAAAACCGGTGACAACAGAAGACCTGAAGGTAGCTGGCGCAATGGCGGCACTGCTGCGCGATGCAATCAAGCCGAATCTGCTGCAGACGCTTGAGGGGGGTCCTGCCTTTGTGCACGCAGGGCCGTTCGCCAATATTGCGCACGGGAATAACTCCATCATTGCGGATCGAGCAGCACTTGCAACGAGTGAGATCGTTGTGACCGAAGCCGGATTTGGCGCAGATATGGGTGCCGAGAAGTTCTTTGACATCAAGTGCCGCGCATCGGGAATCGCACCAGACGCAGCCGTGATTGTGGCAACCGTACGCGCACTGAAGATGCATGGTGGCATTGGGAAGATTGTTGCTGGGAAGCCGCTTGACCCAGCACTCAATCAGGAGAACATTGCAGCGGTTGAAGCTGGCGCGCAGAATCTTGCGAAGCAGATTGAGAACGTGCTCGCCTTTGGCATCCCTGCCGTTGTGGCGATCAACAAGTTCCCGACAGATACCCCAGCAGAGCACGAGGCGATTAAACGGGTCGCACTCGCAGCAGGCGCACGCGCTGCAGTTATCTCGTCGCACTTCACGGATGGCGGGAAGGGGGCGGCGGAACTCGCCGAAGCGGTCTGGGCGGCGGTAACTTCAGGCGAGGCGAAATATGCGCCGATTTACGCAGACGATGCACCGCTTGCAAAGAAGATCGAGACGATTGCAATGCGGATCTATGGCGCGGACGGCGTGGACATTGCACCAGCCGCCGCAAAACGACTCGCGAGACTCGAAGAGCTTGGCTACGGGAAGCTCCCGATCTGCATGGCGAAGACGCAGTACTCGCTCTCCCATGACGCGAGCAGGCTCGGTCGCCCAAGCGGTTTCCGGGTGCCCGTGCGTGCCGTCACCCTGGCTGCAGGGGCCGGCTTCATCACCGCGATCTGCGGTGATATGCGCCTCATGCCGGGCCTGAACAAGGCGCCTGGCGGCGAGCGGATCGACCTTGACCTCACCCGTGGCGGGGAGATCGTTGGCCTCTTCTAGACCTGCGTTCGTGCTCCGCTGAGCACGGCTGGAACCCCCGCCACATTTGGGGCGTTACTGGAGTGAAGGGCCCTCTTGGGCTCAAAAGAAGGAGTGAGCGAATGAGCACACGAAGCGCCCTAATGACACGGCTCGGAGTACCTGCAGTTGTAGGTGCCGTCCTCGCCCTCGCCCTCGCCCTGGTCTCCGGGCTTGGCGCGATCACAGGTGGAACCGTCGGCATGGGGGCCGGGCTGACCCCTGAGTACGAAGGCGTGAAAGAGATTGGCGTAGGCGTTGTCTCCCCGGCATTTGGAGACACCGCATCCTCAAGCCGGGGTGATGGCACGAGTGACGTAGTCCGCTACGGCAACATTTCTCTTGAAGTACTCAATGCTGATGATGCGCTCGCGCGTGTCACCTCGATCGTTGAAGGCGCGGGCGGGTACATCTCTTCAAGCTCGCGTTCTGGTCAAGGAGAGAACCTTTATCTAAGCGCAACGCTTCGTGTACCTGCCGCAGAGTTCAACGCCGTCATGACATCGCTGCGCCGCGAAGGCGAAGTGCTCTATGAAGATATCGGCAGCTATGAAGTCACCATGCAGGTCCTTGACCTTGAGGCACGACTTGAGAATCTGCGTGCGAGCGAGACTGCGTTCCTGGCGCTGCTTGATCGAGCGCAGACGGTTGCAGATGTCGTCGCTGTTCAGTCGGAGTTGAGCCGCATCCAGGGTGACATTGAATCATTTGAAGCGCAGCTCAGCGCCGTAAAAGACCAAGTTGAGATGGCGAGCATCAACGTATCGCTCTCGCTTCCAGTCTCTCCTGTTGACGTTGCGTCAGGTGATTTTGATCTTGGTTACGAGATCGGTAGCGCCATTGCAAATCTGATCAATGTCGGGCGAGCGGTCATTGTTGCCGCAATCAATATTGTTGTGATCGGAGCGCCAATCGCACTGATTGGCGCACTCTTCGGTTCGCTGATCGGTCAGGCACTCCGTGCAATGTTGAGCCGAGCAAAGCGCTCGCTCGGCGTTGCGTCAAAGGGTGCGCGACGCGCCGCACGGCGCTGATCGACTTGCGTTGATCTTTAGGTTGCCGCTGGGGCTAAAGAGCTCCGGCGGCAACCGCGATCACCGCAACGGTGATGAGGCCGATCGCGATGCCCACCGCACCCGCGAGCCAGGCGCGAGCGTTGAGCGGACCGAGCTTTTCGTTCTCCTCTGACGCGTGTGTTCCCATGCGTTCTAGTATCCCAGAGGATGAGGATTGACATCGGTGACGGGTTTGAGCTGATCGGCGTAGAGAGCGCCGATGACCTTGCGCTCGTCCCTCCGTGCACCCGCGATGATGCCGATCACGGCACATGTACCTGGTGGGAGGATGCAGACAAGGGGAGCAAGGCCGTGCAACTTGACCTGCGATCTGCGAGCGTAACCCCGCGTGCATCCGCTCCAGCTGGCGGCAAGGCGGCGCTCGCCGCCTTCCTCGGCGCTGACGAGGTTGAGGCGCCAGCGTTTAACCCGTTTGCGCCGAAAGCGCCGACTCGTGAAGAGGCGCTGCGTGATGCGGCAGCAGCGCCGGGCCAGCCGACAAAACTGCGACTCTTGACGCGCCAACTGCCAATCAGTGGACCGATGGGCTGGATCCTCCTCGCGAAGGGTGAACCAGTTGCGTACTGCCAGGCCGGTCCGCTCTCCGCCTTCCCTCGCGCGCAACGACTCCGTGATCGTTACCCAGATCTCCCCTCAACGCCACCGCCAGCTGTGGTCACCTGTATCTCCGTGATTCCGGCGGCACGGGGCCGTGCGCTTGGCAGCGCGCTGGTTGAAGGGGTACTGACGCGCTTGAGCGGCGCGGGGTTTGCCGCCGTCGAGGCATACCCGGAAGAGCCAGCCACGGCTGCCGCACTCGACGCTGAGGCCACCTCTTCCGCCACGCAACGCTTCTGGGAGCGGCTCGGCTTTGCCGTTGCCGCCACGGGACCAGATGGTCGATGGCCGGTGATGCGACGCGTCCTCGAATGAACGACGTCCAGCGTTCAGGGTCGCTCCCTTCATACGAAGTCGTTGCGAATGTGAGTGAGGGTCGCGATGCAGCGATCCTCGCCGCCTTCACGGCGGTCGTCGCCGGCTCACCAGGAGTCCAGCTCCTCGACGTGCACCACGACCGTGATCACGATCGCAGCGTCTACACCTTTGTGGGAGAGGCTGATGCGCTCGCACTTGCGACGCGTGCACTGGCACGACTTGCAATCGCAACGATTGATCTCACCGCCGCGGGGAAGAGTGGCGCTGGTCGCGGAGTGCATCCGCGAATCGGTGCGATTGACGTTATTCCGCTGATCCCGCTCGGTCCTGGCGGGAGCGAGCACGGCGCGGTGGTGGCGGCGCGGGCGCTCGGTCGAGCACTCGCGGCGGACCTTGATCTCCCTGTTCACTTCTATGGTGCAGTCGCACGCTGTGAGGAGAGGAGGGCTCTTCCAGAGATTCGACGTGGTGGATTTGAGGCGCTTGCTGATCGGCAGCGCGATCCGAACTACGCGCCTGATGAGGGCCCAATCACACCGCACCCCACCGGCGGCGCCGTTGCGGTTGGCGTGCGTCCACTCATGGCGGCGTGGAACATTGAACTGATTGGCGCAGCAGAAGAGAAACTTGCCACCGCTGCGCGAACGATCGCTCAATCAATGCGAGGGAGTGCGCCAGGCGGCGTGCTAGGACTTCAGGCGCTTGGGTTTCGTCTCCCGAGCGTGCGCAGCGCGCAGCTCTCAATGAACTTGCACAACGTTGTTGCGGCAAGCACATCAGGAGCCACGCTGCACAGCATTCGTGCACGCGCGGAAGAAGAGGCGCGTCTGCTGGGAGTTCAGATTGGCGAAACCGAGATCGTCGGACTTGTGCCAGAGCGAGCGCTTCGCGCGGGAGGAGACCCAAACGCGCTAAAGATTCGCGGTGGCTGGCAGCGCGCGTCGATTGAATCGCGGCTCGTTAGATAACGATCAGCGTAAGCAAGAGGAGAACAGCGGCCACAGGTAAGAGACAGCCGGAGGCTTGCGCTCCGCTCTTCCCATCGTTGAGTGCAGCCTTCGCCGCGCGCTTCTCATCGCGTCGACGTTGGTCCTCCGTAATGGCAGCAAACAGAACGAACTCATCAAGCCCAGTTCCGTTGTTGTTCAAATCAAGCGGACCGCCGTCTCCGCTGACATCATCTCCGCCACCGCCACCGAAATCCCCGTCATACATAGTCAGCCTCCGTGTGTTGCGGCGCTGACGCGCCGATCAACGCAATTGCATCAAGGAGTTGTGCCATCAGTCTGTCGCGCCGCCCCTGTTGAGCCGGAAGTTAGTCAGCGCCGAACGCCTCGCCGCGTGGTTCAACGACGATCGTGGTTGTCTCTTCTGGGAGGCCGGAGATCGTGATGGTGAGTTTCGGCTGTGCCGTTGGCGGCGTGGTGAGCCCCTCCTCTTTGCAGAACGCCTTCACCGCCGCATTCGCCTTGGCAACGTCGTCGGTCATTGGCATGGGAATGACAATCTTGGGGCCAAGCTCACTGATCAGCGCCGAGGCGGCCTCAGCGCTCAACTCGCCACCAACAGGGACGAGCACAATGTCCGCGCCTGGGAGCTCCTTGATCTGGTCGGTAGAGAATCCTTCCGCGTGATCGCCGAGGTGCACCACATGGATGCCATCGATCTCTGCGTAGAAGACGGTGTTGTGGCGCGCTGCGCTGCCGCGGTGGCTATCACGGTAGCTACGAATGCCGGTGATCAACACGGACTTCACCTCGTATTCGCCTGGACCCTCCAAGACCACGGCGTTATCAAGGCTGGTGGCAATGGGGGTACGCCCGTCACGTGGGGCGAGCCGCCCCTTCACGCGCGCAAGCGGAGCGTCGTCTGGGTGGGAGAGCGTCACGATATCCGCCGTGATCCCACGCCCGGTCGGCCCCACGATGGAGGTGTACGGGTCATAGGCGATCGTCGCCTCGCGTCCTCGGATTCGGACGCAACTGCGCCCGTAATAGGTGAGCTCCATCGACCTATTCTCCCACGCGCCACCCGCGGGCGTCGCATGCCAGGCGAACTGAGGTGGTGTGCCAGGCGGGGAACAATGCCCATCGCCCCCGCCTGGCTGGAGGTCGGTTCTCAGGAGGGAGGTCCAGGGAACCGAAGGCAATCATCTCGCCAGCGGGTGAATCTCCACTGTGTAGCCAGGTAAAGACTTCGCAATGCTTCGGGGCCCCAGACGCTGCTCTCGGTGAGCCCTGCGCTCGATGAGCCCGTCCTCGCCAGTCCCCCTCGGCAGGCCCATGGTGTTGGGCCTAATTCGACCGACCTGTTCTCGCGTGCCTACATTTCGGCGGGAGCTGAGATTCCGAGGAGCCGGAGGGAGGCGGCCAGGCTGGTGGCCGCCGCCTGAACAAGGCGAAGACGCTTCGCCGAAAGCTCAGGAGCGCTGCTGTCAACAACCTTCGCATCACGGTAGAAGGCAGAGAAGGCGGTGGCGAGTTCACTCGCGTAGGTGGTGATGCCCTGCGTCTCATGGTGAGCGGCCGCATCCTCAACTACCTCTGGCAGGCGGACCACCACGCGCGCCAACGCTGCATCAGGGCGCGACACGTCATCAATCAGATCGCCGATCCCCGCAGCAACCGCCATCCCTTCGGCACTCGCCTTGCGCAGGATTGATTGCATACGCGCGTGCGCGTATTGCGCGTAGTAGACAGGATTTTCGCTGTTGCGCGCCGTTGCCGCCTTGATATCAAAGTCGATCGCGGTGCTGGCGCTACGCGACGCAAAGTACCAGCGCGCAGAGTCCACGCCGATCTCTTCCAAAAGCTCATCAAGGGTCACAAAGGTTCCAGCGCGTTTGGACATACTCATCTCGACGCCATCTCGAACGAAGCGTACCCATGCAACAAGGAGCATCTCCATCCGCTCCTTCTTGTAGCCGAGCGCTTCACCCGCATTGCGCACTCGCGCCACTGTTCCATGGTGATCTGCACCCCAGACATAGACAAGGTGATCAAAGCCACGGCCAAACTTCTCTTCAACGTACCCAATGTCTGATCCAAAATAGGTGTACGCGCCTGTTGACTTCTTGATCACGCGATCCTTATCGTCACCAAACGCGGTGCTCTTGAACCAGAGCGCGCCGTCTCGCTCTTCCAGCCAGCCTGCGGCACGCAGCTTCTCGATCGCACGCTCAACGTGTCCTTCGGTGTAGAGAGACCCCTCAGAGCGCCACACATCAAACTCAACGCCGAGCGCGGCGAGTGAAGACTGGATGCCGATGCGGATTTGCTCTGATGCCCATTTGCCGATCACGGCAACCTCATCCTGGTCGTGATCGTTGACTTCAGCATCGTGCGCACTCCGCGCGCGCTCGGCAACTTCGGGCGGGATTGCGTTCGCAAGGCTCGCCACATAATCCCCCTTGTACCCATCGTCGGCGACCTCTTGACCGTTCCGCAATGCGATCACGCTTTCACCAAGGCGGCGGACCTGCTCCCCAAAGTCGTTGAAGTAGTACTCGCGTGTCACTTCTTGTCCCGCCGCCTCGAGCACGCGAGCGAGGAGATCGCCAACAAATGCGCCACGCGCATTCCCTACGGTGAGCGGACCTGTTGGGTTCGCAGAGACAAACTCCACGTTGACGCGCGTCGGCGCACCAGTGTCAGCACGTGTGAGATGCCCCCATGCGTCAGGCGCCGCAATCATGGCATCGAGAAGATCGGCGAGCAGGCCGGCACGTAGTCGCATGTTGAGGAATCCGGGCCCCGCAACTTCGGCATCTGCAATAGGACCGAGAGAGCCGGCGCCCCCATGGAGCCGCTCCTTCGCTTCCGCGCGCAGCTCGTCAACGATTGCAGTCGCGATCTGCGCTGGCGCGCGTTTGAGCAACTTGCTTGACTTCATTGCCACATTGGAGGCGTAGTCACCGTGCTCGCTACTCGCGGGGACTTCAACCTCAATGCTGCGGATCAGTCCCTCAAGGGACTCCGCGCTGTCTGGTGCTGGGAGCACACCACTGGCGATCGCTCGGCGGAGGGCGCGACCAACGGCATCGCGGACGACGTGCCGAAGAGGGGTGCCGAGGAGCGGGTCGCGCGGCAGCGCCTTGGCGCGCTCGGCGGGGGTCACGCGTGCGCCAGAAGTGGTCATTGCTGAATCGTAGCGGCGAACTCTGGCACGATGGCGGCATGAGTAACGTCGCGAGCCAGGGACCGAGCGAAGGGGCAGGGTCGGGGGGGCACGACACGGCAACCCCAACCGGAGCGCCGCCCGCAGGCGTGGAGATCGCCACCCCTGTGAGTCGCCGACAGGTGCTTCGCGTTGCACTCCTCCTCTCGGCCGCGTTCGTCGTTGGCGCGCTCCTTCTTCGCGCCCAAGCGGATCGTATTCGCCCACTCGACGTGCCGCTTCCAGCCGGCTGGGAGGCGGTGAGTGCGGACACGGTGCTCGCAGGAATCTCACCGCAGAGTGCCGTTCGGGCGGCGCGAACCGCAGACGCGCCAGTCGGTGCATCGCCGCGAGTTCGACTGATCAGCCTGGCGACTGCTGGAAGTGATGCACCTGCACTGAGTGGCGTCTACTGGCTGATTGTCACCGATGATGTTCGTCCCAGTATGGAGATTCCAAGCGGCGACTCGCTTGATGTGATCCGCGCCTATGTGCTCATTGATCAACGAGGCGGTGTAGCGCTCGCCGTGGAGCGAGGCTTCTCGAGCGCAGACCCAACCCTACCGCCAGACTGAGCGAGCCCCGAACTGAGCGAGCGCCCAGGCTTAGATAAGGGCACGCGTCGGCTCGCTAGTGCGTCGGGCTGTTATCGCTTTGGCGTAACGGGCCAGTGCTCACCTGCGCGCTCCCAGCGCTTGGTGACGAGCTCATCAAATCCGCTCTCCAGCAGTAGGTCGCGAGCGCGATCAAAGTTCAGCGCGAACCATTCTGGCTCGTGTGCGTCCGATCCTGTGACGATGTAGCGCCCGCCGATCTCTTTGTATCGCGCGACCGCTTGTGGAAGTGGGTAGCAGACTCCGGTGCGTTGTCGCCAACCAGAGCTATTGATCTCCAGCGCCGTCCCAGTCTTTACGAGCGCCTGCAAGAAGGGCTCATATAGTTCTGGGGCCGCTTCA
Source organism: Chloroflexota bacterium (assembly GCA_041177405.1). GTDB lineage: Bacteria > Chloroflexota > Limnocylindria > Limnocylindrales > Limnocylindraceae > Limnocylindrus. The sequence continues at coordinate 12,128 of JBEDBF010000015.1, forward strand.
AAACGCTCCGTATCTATGTGCGGATAGACGTACTTTCGGACGTAGTCAGCATGTCCGAGGATGTCAAAGAGTCCGCTCTCTACCGCGCCAAGCACTTCATCAAAGTATGGCGCGGTGACGCTTGCGTCGCTCCCAGCAAAGACCGCAGCTCGCGATCGCTTGAATGGAGAGTCGATTCCCGGATGAACACTCCCGATCGTGAGATCGTACTGGTTCCGCTTCAGATAATCGCGAATCTCTTGTTCATACGCACGTTCGTACGTGATCTCCACGCCGAGAAGGATCTCAAGCTTGTCGCCAAACTTCTTGCGAAGTTCGCTCACCACCTCAACGCGACGCTGATGCGGTGCGAGTGTTGCACCCGGTTCGCGTGGATCAAAATCAAGGTGATCGGTGATGGCGATGCGGGGCATCCCGAGTGCGATCGCAAGCGCGGGGTATACATCAACGGGCACCGCGGAGTCTGGAGAGAGCAGCGTGTGCAGATGCACATCAAGCGGAAGGTCAAACGTGCCGTTTATTGCAAGACTCTTTGGTCGTTCAGTGGTGCTCATCGCTCCAACCTCCTACTGCTGGTTCAGCCAGCTGCGCGCCGCGCCGCCGCGTAACCCACGAATGAGGAGCAGTGCGAGGAGGATGGGCGGGAGACCGGGGAGCCAGTTGCCAAACGTCAGCGCGATCAGCGGTCCGGCGGGGATGAGGATGGTTGAGAGGCCAATGGCAAATCCTCGACCCGCCTCCTTCCGTTGCACAACGAGTGTGATGCTGAAGATTGCGGCAGCGATCAGCGCCATCCAGACCACCCCCTGAAGGGTGACCGGGGCCCCCGTCGCCTGCTCCACGATTGGTCCAAGGGTGAGGCCGAGACCAGCCAAGAGGAGGAGCGCGTATACCAAGAAGGCGGCAACACTGATCGGCATACGTTCAGGATGGCACGAGCGCCGCGGCTCGTCTTGGATGTGTGGTGCCCCCAACGGGATTCGAACCCGTGATCTCCACCTTGAAAGGGTGGCGTCCTAGGCCTCTAGACGATAGGGGCGTGAGAACGGGAGGGTAGCACCCGCTCGAACTAGGCGGCCAGTTTGCCGAGCACGTCGGATGCGGCGAGCGCGACTGCCGCCGCGATTGCAAAGCCTCCAGCAAGGAGCGCGGCAAGGAGCGCGCGACCGTCCTCGGCTCTTCGGATCGCCCGGATCATGCTGAAGGCGAGCATGAGGGCGGCGAACGCGCAGGCGAGACCCACGACGAAGGTACCGATCGAGAGCTGCCCGATCTGGTCGGAGTTGCGAATGCTGGCAACCCAGAGGAAGTAGAGGAGCGATGAGCCGAGTGCCACTGCAACGGCAACACCCGTCCCGAGTGAGACCACCCCTCGAATTCTTCGGCTGCGCGGTTGGTTCATGTTTACAGGGTAGCCCGCCGCACCGATTACGGCGAGCCTTGCCGTGCGGTCGCGGCGAGCCGACACTGGGCGGCCCCTCGGCTACGATGAGGCCATGGAGATCATGGGCATCAAGATTCCGACGATCATCACGGAGAACAGCGCGATCCGCTGCGAGGGGTGTCGTGAACCAATAAGCGGAACTCCATTCCGGGTTAGCGTGTTGGACATCATCGCCACCGAGGTCGCCCCGTCATTTGAACAGGCCTCGCCCATCAACCCTGGTCCATTCCAATTCTGCAAGAAGCCTGAGTGCCCGGCGCTCTGGATGTCTCGAAACGCCTGGTACACCTGTCAGCAGAGTGAGGTGCGAGAGATCATGCGACCGGTGCCCCTTCAACTGCCGGGTGGCGCACGTGGGCTCGGCCTTTGTGACGGACTCCATCAGAGCGCGCACGAGTTTATCCCGGCGTAGGCCGGAGGGCGCGTGATCGCCGCCGTCACCACACTCCTCGCCGCACTCTTCGCGGCACTTCTCTTCAATCAGTACGCCGCTCGGCGCGCGCCGTATCAGCTCGCGTGGGCGATCGGTGCAACCGCGTTCGCCGTCGCAGCGGGTGCTGAGAGCGCAGCACAACTTGCTGGATGGAGCGAACCGCTCTATCGAGTCTGGTATCTCACCGGTGCGGTGTGGACCGCGGGTTGGCTCGGCGCGGGAACGATTCTCTTGCTTGCCAAGACACGCTTCGGCTACTGGTATGCACTCTGTCTCGCACTTGCGGGACTCTTCACCATCCTTGTTGCGCGTCGCCTTGAAGATCCGAGTGCTGGACCTACGGCGCTCGGTTATGCGCTCGCTGCGTGGGTGACGGCTGTCGTGATCGCGTGGCTCACCTATCTCGCAAGTCCGCGTTGGAGCCGTGCCGCGATCGCGTTTATGGTGGCGCTGAGTGCGCTGGCACTCCCACTCGTTGCCACCGCAACGCTCCCGGCGCCAGGGTGGGCCGTTGACCCTATGACGGGTGCGCCAGTTGCGGTGCTGCTTCCACCATCACTCCGACTTCTCACGCCGCTCCTCAATGTGAGCGGTGCGCTCGCGCTCCTTACCGGAGCGCTCTTCTCTGCGTATGTGTTCATGCCGAAACGGAGAACGCTGCCGTACTCAAGCGACCCGAACCAGCGTGGTGATGAACTCCTCTTCAACCTGGCGATCGCCCCTGTCGCGCTCACCGTGAACTTCTTTCAAAGCCTTCCGCTTGCGATGCGCGCGTGGCGCGAGGGAACACTGAATCGACGCGTCCCCGCAACGCTCCTCATTGCACTCGGCGCGTTCTTGCCGAGTCTTACCGACACGTTGAATCGAGGTGGATCAACTGAGGCGTATGCGCTCGGCAAGTTGCTCGGCGCGGCACTCCTCCTCCTCGGCTTCCTTGCCAGCGTGGAAGAGCCGAGCGAGATCAGCCTCCCAATCGTCGGCGCGCCGCTTCGTGCCGTGCTGCGTTGGGTTCGCGAGTGACGGCGCGCGACCAGACGACTGCTATCCTCGTGTTCAGCGCCGCACGGAGGAGTTGATGAAGATTCGCACCGCAGTCTTTCCAGTCGCCGGCTGGGGCACTCGATTCCTCCCTGCAACCAAGGCGGTACCGAAAGAGCTCCTCCCAGTCGTGGATCGACCCGTCATCCAGTACGCCGTTGAGGAGGCGATCGCCTCTGGGATAGAGCGGGTGATCCTGGTCACGAGCGAACATAAGCGCTCAATCGAGGACCACTTCGACAGCGCAACCGATCTCGAGGCGGTCCTTGAGGCCCGCGGCGACATTGAGCATCTGCGTGCAGTCCGTGCCGTGGCGGACATGGTGCACCTCGTGACGGTTCGTCAGAAGGAGCAGCTCGGCCTTGGACATGCGGTTTTGATGGCACGCGACGCCGTGGGGCGTGAGCCGTTTGCCGTGGTTCTCCCAGACGATCTGATCATTGGTGGGACACCAGCGCTCGGGGAACTGATCAAGGCGTACGAGGCGAGCAGTTCCTCAGTGGTCGCGCTCATGGAGGTCTCGGCGGATCAGACCCGCCGCTACGGCATTGTGGAGCCTGATCCCGCCCTCCCGTCACCAGATGGCGGCCGAACGATTCCACTCCGTGGACTTGTCGAGAAGCCAGCGCCGGCAGATGCCCCATCGAACCTGGCAATCGTTGGCCGCTACGTGTTGAGCCCGAAGATCTTTGAGAAGCTGGAGCGAACCCAGCACGGTGCTGGAGGAGAGATTCAACTCACCGACGCGATCCAAGCGCTCGCCGCCGACCAGCCCGTTGTCGGCTACAAGTTCAGTGGCACGCGATACGACGTTGGTGCACCCGAGGGCTGGCTTCGAGCAAACCTTGATCTTGCACTCGAACACCCAACGTACGGGGCCACCCTACGCGCATCACTCGCCGCACACATTCGGGACGGAGCAGGGTGAGCGGAGCGTCTGAGATCCGGCTTAAGCCTGGCGATCTCATTGCAGGGAGATATCGACTACAAGAACAGATTGGTGAAGGTGCCGCGGCATCCGTATTCCGCGCAACAGACGAAGTGCTCGGTCGCGATGTGGCGGTAAAGATGCTTCGTGGTGCACTCGCTGCATCCCCTGACGCCACCGCACGATTCCGTGCAGAGGGGCGTGCCGCAGCGATCATTGCGCACCCGAATGTTGCGGCGGTGTTTGACGTGACCCCAGAGGGTGATGCACCAGCGATCATCATGGAGTTTGTCGACGGCGAAGATCTCTCCTCCATGTTGCGTCGTGTGGGGCCACTTGTTCCGCGTCGCGCGGCGGCGATTGCGGCGCAGGTTGCACGAGGGTTGGCGGCGGCACATCAGCGCGGCATCATTCATCGCGACGTCACATCTCGAAACATCCTGATTGGACGCGAAGGGCGCGCGCAGATTGCAGACTTTGGTATTGCGCACGCCATTCTCGAAGATGGACTCCCGACGGGCACGTCAGGATTAGGAGCGCCCGCAGGAACTGCGCACTATGTGGCACCTGAAGTGGCTGCTGGCGCTCCAGCTACGGCGTCATCCGATCTTTACGGACTCGGGGTGGTGCTCTTTGAACTGCTTACGGGTCGTCGACCCGCTCTGCGTGGCGCCGACGAGGCCGTTTCATCGCCGCGCGCACTGCGACCAGACATCCCTGCGGAGCTCGAGACGATCACCGTTCAGTTGCTCGCTGCAAACCCATCGAAGCGAACGCAGAGCGCGACGCTCGTTGCAGACGCGCTTGAGTCATACGTCGTGAAGGTTGGGCGCACCTCAATTCCGCCACGTGCGGTGGGCCCCGCTGCGGGTGCGCCGCGCGCGTTGGCCGGGACGCGCGTTGCGCGCGTTGCGGGTGAAGCCGGTCCCGGCGAGCCAGAGTCACCACCTGATCTGTTTGACGAAAGCGCACCTGTTGATGACGACGAAGCGATGTCGCTCCGCACCACGCTGCTCACCATTGCAGGAGTTGCGGTCACGGTGGTCGTCCTCCTCGCTGCTGTGATCTTCGGGTTGCGGTTGATCAACGCAGGTACTGGGCCGGACGATAACGTCAAGGTCCCGCCAATCACCTCACTCACGCTCGCAGAAGCGATCCCAATCGCAGAACAGCTTGGCTTGCGGATCAAGGTGACTGAGCGAGTCACATCGGATTCGCTCCCGGTGGACACGATCCTCTCGCAGTCGCCAGACGCCTCAACGCTCGTTCCGCTCGACAGCGTCATTGAGGTGCGCGTGGT
>JBEDBF010000016.1:0-17927 GCA_041177405.1 Chloroflexota bacterium
GGCAAGGCGATGGTACGTGAGTCGGGCGCACGGACAGTCACGTCTTCGCGCAAGGACGACGCACAGACGCGAAGCCAAGCGCGAAGTCCCTGCTCATCGATGAGGAGGTGCGGTGGAGGCACATCAGGAGGGAGGAGGGTTGGCTCCACCGCGCGTGCAAGCCAGGAGAGACCGCCCGCCGCGCTCTTCGCGCTAAATGGGGCGGTGACGAATGCGAGCGGGATAGCGAACTCCGCTGCCGCTTCGGCGGTGATCAGGGCCCCGCTCCCCTCCGGTGCTTCGACGACGATCATGCCATCGCAGAGCGCGGCGAGAAGACTGTTTCGTGACACAAAACTCCATGCAGCTGGCGGGGTTCCTTGTGGCCGATCAGAGATCAGCGCGCCGGCAGCCGTCATCCGTCTCCCGAGCCCTCGCGCACCCTGCCGCAACCCTTCGGGTGCTGGGCTCGGCAGGACGCCAATCGTTCTCCCGCCGGCACGGAGCGCAGCCTCATGGGCCGCCTCATCGATCCCGCGTGCCACACCACTCACGACAACCCAGCCCTCCGCGACACATGTCGCTGCAACCGTTCGTGCAGCTGCAAGACCGTGAGCGCTCGGCTGGCGCGTGCCAACAATTCCAATCGCGGGGAGGCGCAGCACCGACGCATCACCCTCAAGCCAGAGTGGTCGACGTCGATCTTGATCGGGGCTCAGGCCGAGTCTGATCTGGCGGCGTTCTGGAATTGATGGGTCCCCTGGCAGCAGTGTCCGCATTAGTGAACACCAACAAGGTGCAGCGCTTCGGCAAGTTCCTCCTCACCGAACGACTCACGACCACTCAGAAGTGCTCCTGCAGCGGCGACTGCGCAGATGTGCGACCATCCGCGCCCGCTGATGCGATCTGCATGCGTTCGTGCGTATGTCCGCAGCAGCAGCGCATCGGCTCGCTTGACGCTCTCAACGGTCGATGGCGCAACCTCACGCGCTGCAGTAACGGCCTCCCGAGCCACCGCTGTGGTGATTCTCCCCGCGGGAAGGGTGCTGATCGGTGCGACTGGCCGGCCAAGACGCACCCGCAGCGCAAAACGATCACGAATCGGGGCAGAGAGAGATAGGCTGCCGTGACGCCGCGCGCGTGGGGTACAGAGACACGCGCCACTCTGTGACTCTAGTTCGCCGCAGCCACACGGATTACCCGTTGCAACGATGAGGGCCGCCGCGGGGAACTCCTCCGCTCGCCCAGCGCGGGAGAGGCGCACCACTCCACGCTCAAGAGGTTCGCGCAACGCCTCCAGTGTGTCGCGGCGAAACTCGCCTATCTCGTCCAGGACGAGGAGCCCACGATGCGCCCATGTCAACTCGCCAGGCGTCATCCGCGCCCCACCGCCGATCAAGCCGGCAACCGTTAGATCGTGATGCGGTGAACGCAGTGGTGGTCGCAGCCCCGAAGTGCGCCTCCCCGCGGCTGATGCGATTGCCGTCACCTCAGTTGCTTCTGCCGCAGTAAGGTCGGGAAGAATGCCGTGCAGCGCATGTGCAAGCATTGATTTCCCTACCCCAGGAGGGCCCTCAAGGAGGATCGGAAGTCGAGCGACCGCGCTGATCATCAGCGCCCGAACAGCGATCGGTTGACCGCGAATGGAAGAGAGGTCTGGTGCTGGTATGCGGCGGTCTGCTTCCACCAGTTCAGCCGAACCTTCGCGTACGAAGGTTTCCCGAGCTGTTGGCGCCGCTCCGTGAAGCAGCGCGACCGCTTCGCTCAGTGTCGCAACACCAAACGTAGATGCTGAAGGGTGCGCGCAGAGTTGCGCCGCCGTCTCCACAGGAAGGAGCAGCGTGTGCTCGGGGCGCGACGCCAGCGGAAGTGCGAGTGGAAGGGCTCCCGGTATGTCTCGAACACGCCCGTCAAGGGCGAGCTCGCCGATCGCAGCAATCTGGCGTCCCGCAAGCCGCAACTGACCACTCGCCGCAAGGATTCCAAGTGCAATTGCAAGGTCAAAAGTGCCACCACTCTTTCGCAGGTCTGCGGGGGCGAGATTTACGGTGATGCGACGCGCCGGCCAGGTGAATCCAGAGGCACGGATCGCTGATCGAATCCGCTCTCGTGCTTCGCCAACGGCGGCGTCAGGAAGACCCACGATTCGCACCGCAGGGATCCCCGTGGCTACATCAACCTCCACCTCCACAGGGGCACCGCGAATACCAACGAGGGTGCTGCTTGCGATGGAGAGTGGCATCGCCCCATCTTTGCCGAGAGGGGGTACGGATCGCGTACTGAGGCGATCCTAGGTCGCGAGCTCCTCGAGGTGCGAGATGAGTGCTGCCGACCAGCCCTCCAACTCGTCAGCGCGCATCACGGCATCTTTAATGGGTACGAGCGAACCTGCGAGCTTCTGGCGCTCCCTCACCTGAATATCAGGTGACGACATACGCGCGAGGAATACGACTCCGATGTGTACTCGACCCACATCATCGCCGTCATCGTTCAACAGGCCGAGCGGCGTAAACGTGGGCAAGGTCGGAGTCTCTACCTCTTCGCTCCACTCTCTTGTGAGTGCAGCCATGATTCCCGAGTCCTCGGCGCCAATATGTCCACCCACCCCGAACGAGGCACGCCCGTGAAGGCGTCGATCGCTTGTGCCGGCGAGTCGATCCATCCAGAAGAGGTGTGCGTCTCCCGCTGCGTCACGGAAGATTGCAATGGCATACGGGATCGGTTGTTTCCATTCGGGATCCATCTCAAGTTCTCGACGTGGTCGCACCTGCGCCGCCTTCTCAAGCCGTGCGATCTCCGCCATGCCCTCATCTAGCGAGGCAAACCGGCGAAAGCCACGCCATGCACCGCCTCCCAGGACGATGGAGCGTGGAATCCCCCAGATCATCTCATCGGCACCACGCGCAAGCGGGTCAACAGGTTTCGGCTCGTTGCTCACCCGAGCTCCTCGAGCGTCTCCCGTGCCTCGGCGAGTCGTGCCCGAATGTCTGTTCTGCCCAGGAGTGGATCTCTCTCGGCTGCGGCGAGGCGAGCATCCCAGCGCTCAAGTTCATCACGAAGCGCACGAAGTCTGCGGCGCACCTCGGCCGCGTTGGTGGCCAGGATGTCAGCGCCCATCTCATCAGAACCACGAGCGAGGCGGGTCGCCGAGCTCCAACCACTGCTAGCAAGGAGATGCGAGACGCGCCATCCGTCAACAGCCTTCCCCTGTTCTCCCTGCGAGACGGCACTCACCAGTGCGGCGGCAACAAGGAGCGGCAAGTGACTGACAGCTGCGGTCGCCGCGTCATGCAGCTCGGCGTCCATCATGATCGGTCGTGCACCGCAACTTGACGCCAGTCGCTCGACAAGAGCGGCAGCGGTGCTTGTGCCGTGATGATCTGGGACAACCACCCAGGGGCGACCAACGAAGAGGCTCGCATCTGCAGCGGCGAAACCCGCCTCGTGCTTCCCGGCCATCGGGTGTCCACCACAGAACCGAAGCGTTCGCTTCGCCGCTTCGGCCATGATCCAACGCTTGGTGGAGAGCACGTCGGTAATCACCGCGCCCTCGGAAAGGCGACCGCTCCGCCGACAGATCACGAGTTCATCAAGAATGCTGGTCGCGGCGATAGGTGGCGCGCAAATCACGATGAGTGCGGCACCGTCAACCGCCTCTGCGATCGTGCGCGCCACGTGATCAACTGCCCCCGCCTCCAACGCGGCCCGCGGCCCGGCTGAACTCGGTGTCCACGCGGCAATCTCAACGCCGTTCGGATCGAGCGGACCAGCGCCGGCTGGATCATCGCGGAGTGCCTTGGCGATTGAGCCGCCGATCAGTCCGAGGCCGAGGAGTGCGATGCGCACGGCGCGCTCAGGGGAGAGCCGCGATCGCGTCAAGCGCGCGAATGACGGTCCGAATGCCACCCTCGAAGTTCCCAAGGTCCATCGACTCGTTCGGCGCATGCGCGTTGTCGTCTGGTGGCGTGAATCCGAGCAGCACAACAGGCAGTGAAAGCTCGCGCTGGAAGAGGGCGGCGATCGGAATGGAGCCACCCTCGCGGAGATAGAGCGGTTCGGCGCCGAACGTATCCTTCAGCGCGGCAGCCGCAGCGGCAAGGTACGGGTCACCCAGTGGAGTCAAGAACGGATAGCCGTTTCCAAGGTTCGTCACGGCCACTTCCAGTCCGCGTGGCGCAGCGGCCTTCAGGGCCGCCTCAACCTGCAGGGCGATGCGTGCGGGGTCTTGCGCGGTGACCAGGCGGCAGGAGATCTTCGCGTGCGCGTGCGCCGGAATGATCGTCTTGCTGCCATCGCCCGTGAAGCCGCCCCAGATACCGTTGACGTCAAGCGTTGGCCGGCCGCCACGACGCTCTACGGTGCTGTACCCAGCCTCACCCTGCGTCGCCTTGGCATCAATCCCAGCAAGAAAGGTTGCCTCGTTGAACGGGAGTGCAGCGAAGGCGGCGCGATCACCTGGGCTGAGTTCCACAACATCGTCATAAAAGCCAGGCACCGTGACGTAACGGTTCTTGTCGTGGAGGGAGGCGATCATGGATGCGAGCGCGTTCGCAGGATTGATGACGGCACCGCCGTAGCTACCAGAGTGCAGGTCCACATCTGAATTGCGCACGTCTACCTGCAAGTAGGTGATCCCACGAAGTCCCACGGTTAGGGCGGGAAGATTACCGTCAAAGAAGCCGGTGTCACTGATGATCACAGCGTCGCCGCTGCAGCGCTCGGGGTTCTGTGACATCCAGCGTTCAAGGTTGACGGAGCTCGACTCCTCCTCCCCCTCGAAGAGATACTTCACGTTGACGGGCAGCCTCCCCCGTGTGCTGAGCAGTGCCTCGAGGGCAGCCAGGTGAATGACGATCTGCCCCTTATCGTCGGCGGAGCCGCGCCCGAGCATGCGCCCGTCACGAACGATCGGCTCAAATGGACTCGTCTTCCAGAGGTCAAACGGATCGCCAGGCTGCACGTCGTAGTGTCCATAGACGACGATGGTCGGCGCCGCTGGATTTTCGATTCGCTCCCCAACCACAATCGGGTGTCCACCCGTCTCGCTTACCTCAACGCGCTGTGCGCCAATGCGCCGCAGCTCTCCAGCAAGCCACTCAGCCGCCTTCCGGCAGTCAGCGGCGTGCGCTGGCACCGCAGAGACGCTCGGAATGCGGAGAAAGTCTGCGTAGCGCTGCATGCGCTCCGCATGTGCCGCGACGATCTGCGCCTCTTCCGGGCCACCGAGTGGCTTCCAGGCGAGCGTAGGTGCGTACGCCATTAGGCGGGCTGCCCTGCGGCCGCCCCTCCGGTGGTTGGCGTTGAGCCCTTCGCCGCTTCGGCTGCTGCCGCCTCAACCTCCTCCTTCGTAGGAATGTTGATTCCGGCGGAGCGGAGCCGTGCGATCAGATCGGTGTACGCCGCCGGCTTCGGCGGCAAGTCGGCGAAGAGCGTCTCGAACGCCTCTCCCTCCACCGTCTCATCCAAAATCAACTTCGCCGCCAAGGCATCAAGGCGATCACGATGCTTAGTCAGCACCTCACGGGCACGCGCGGCACCGCGATCGATGATCGCGCGCACCTCTTCGTCAATCTGCTTCGCAACCGCGTCGGAGTAGTTCTTCTGTTCAGACATCTCACGTCCAAGGAAGATCATCTCGTCTTGTCGTCCGAGAGTCACCGTTCCGAGCTTCTCAGACATGCCGAAGCGCGTCACCATCTTGCGTGCAAGTTCGGTCGCCTTCTCGATGTCATTTGATGCTCCCGTGGTGGTGTCGCCAAAGACGAGCTGCTCAGCAACGTTGCCACCGAGCATCGCCGCGATCTTGTCCTCAAACTCGCTCTTGCTCTGCAGATAGCGATCCTCGGTAGGTAGGTTCATCGTGTATCCGAGCGCCATGCCGCGGCTGATGATCGTCACCTTGCTGACCGGATCGCACTTCTCAAGAATGCGCCCAACCACCGCGTGGCCGCCTTCGTGGTACGCAATGATCTGCTTCTCTGGCTCCGTGATGAGACGACTCTTTCTCTGAGGTCCTGCCATCACGCGATCAAGCGCCTCGGCGAATTCGTCCATGCCCACGACCCGCTTGCTGCGCCGCGCGGCCAAGATTGCCGCCTCGTTCATCAGGTTTGCAAGGTCAGCACCCGAGAAGCCAGGGGAGCGTCGTGCAATCTCCTCAAGGTTTACGGTCTTGTCGAGCGGCTTCCCCTTCACGTGCACTTTGAGGATGGCGAGTCGACCCTTGAGGTCCGGTCGGTCAAGGATCACCTGGCGATCGAATCGGCCAGGACGTAGCAGCGCGGGATCAAGCACATCCGGGCGGTTTGTTGCCGCGATGATGATGATGTTCGTTCCCGTCTCGAAGCCATCCATCTCCACAAGGATCTGATTCAGTGTCTGCTCACGTTCATCGTGCGAGCCACCGAGTCCGGCGCCGCGCTGGCGGCCGACCGCATCAATCTCATCAATGAAGACGATGCACGGAGAGTTTCGCTTCGCCTGTTCAAAGAGGTCGCGGACGCGCGATGCGCCAACCCCCACGAACATCTCAACGAACTCTGAGCCAGAGATGCTGAAGAACGGTACGCCCGCCTCGCCAGCAACGGCGCGCGCGAGGAGGGTCTTCCCCGTTCCTGGAGATCCAATCAGGAGGACGCCTTTCGGGATCTTTGCGCCGAGCGCCTCAAAGCGCTCTGGGAACTTCAGGAATTCGACCACCTCCGCGAGCTCGGCTTTCGCCTCTTCTACACCTGCCACTTCGGCAAACGTGACGGGCGTCTTGTTCGCCACAAACATCTTCGCCTTGCTCTTACCGAAACTCATCGCCTGGTTGTTCTGCCCCTGGGCGCTGCGCATCATGAAGATGAAGAGACCACCAATGAGGAGCACGGGGAGGAGCGCACTGATCAGCAGGCTAAAGAGTTGACCGGAGTCGTCTGGCGCCTTGGCACCAAAGGTGATGCTCTCGGCGCTCTGTCCTCCCGCGGAGGCGGCGGCGAGAAGATCGTTATAGACATCGGTCAGCTGCGTTGGCACCTGTACCTGATAGCTCTCGGGCGGCGACCCTTTCAGCGTGATGGTCAGCGTCTGGTCCTGCTGAACGACCGCGTCTACGCGACCACTCTTCACGTCACTCAAAAAGGCGGAGTAGTCCTTGCTTGGCGCAGGTGTCGGCGAGAGAAGGACGCTCCCAAGGAGTAACACCGTGCCCAACAGGAGCATCAGCATCACGGCACCATTACGGAGGGACTTCGGGATCACGTGGACCTCCTCTGCTCTCAAACCTTCGCGGCGCTGGTAGCGAGGGCAGGAATCGAACCTGCTACCAAGGGCTTATGAATCCCCTGCTCTACCGGTGAGCTACCCCGCCTCGCGCTTCGTCAAGGATACCGAACCCACGCGTACGGCGCAGCACCCGCGCCACGCGCTCCTCTCTCCCTCGGGTAGGCTCGCTGCATGATCAGCGTCCTTCTCCTCTGTCACGGGAACATCTGTCGCTCCCCGCTCGCTGAGGTACTCCTAGAAGCGGCGATTGCAGCCGACGCCGCCCTTGCCGGGCGAGTGCGCGTCAGCAGCGCCGGAACCTCTAGCGAGCACGAAGGCGAAGGGATGCATGAGCACAGCGCGGCACTGCTTCGCCAACGCGGCCTTCGCACCACACATCGCGCCCGACAGCTCACGCTCGCTCTGGGCGACGAGCAGGATCTCATCTTGACGGCCGATCGCTGGAACCTGCGCGACGCGAAAGGGCTCGTTGCGAGCGGCCACCGCCGCGCCGAAGTTCGACTCATTCGTGACTTTGACCCCACCGCATCCGGGCGAGATCTCGACGATCCTTGGAGCCAGCCGATCGGCGCGTATGAGCGCACTGCTCATGAGATTGAAAGGGCAATCCCAGGGATCCTGGAGGCGCTCCGCACGCGCTAAGTCGATCGCGCGCGTGCGCTACGGAAGCGTTGCGTAGGCCTCCACCACGAGGTCCGCGAATCGAACCGGATCGATGGTCAGGCCAACATCGCAATTCGCAGCGCGTCCGTCGCGGTTCAGGCGATACGGGTTCGCATCTCCGATCGTCCGACCGCGGGCTGGGCCCGACGTCGCGTCCACGGTGACGTGGTACCGCGCCACACCAACGAGATCTGGAATCGCCAGGTGCAGCACGGCAACCGCGTCGTGAATCGCCATCTTCTCACCCTGGCCCCACGCTGCTGAGCGCTCAAAGGAGAACTCAAGTACTTCCGCCGCGGCCTTTGCCGACGCCCCAGGCAGCGCGGAGAGTCGCTTAAGGATGCTGCGGTCCAGGATTGCGTGATGCGTCACATCGAGTCCGATCATGGTGATTGGTAGCCCGCTGCTGAAGACAACCTCTGCTGCGGTGGGATCGGCGTAGATGTTGAACTCAGCGGAGGCGGAAGAGTTTCCCTCCCCCACCGAGCCGCCCATGAGGCAGATGTGCGCAATCTTCGGCGCAAGGTGCGGATAACTTCGAATCAGCAGCGCAATGTTCGTGAGCGGGCCGATCGGTACAAGCGCGACCGGCTCAGGTGAGGCGCTGATCAGTCGCGCCATCAGCGAGACGGCACCCTCCGACTCAGCCTTTCGCGTGGCGGCGGGTAGCTTCGTGTTGCCTAGCCCACTCTCACCGTGCACCTCCGTTGCGCGCTCGAGTGGACCGGTCAGCGGGCAAACAGCCCCTTCGGCCACAGGAATATCGCTCGCGCCGTAAAGATGCAGCAGGCGCAGTGCGTTCTCGGTGCAGTGATGAACATCGGCGTTTCCGCCAACACTGGTCACCGCAAGCAGCTTCAACTCTGGTCGCGCGACCGCGAGTGCTAACGCGAGCGCGTCGTCAAGTCCGGGGTCGCTGTCAACAATGATCGGAAGCGGCTTCGCCACACTCCCACAAGGTGCAGATCGAGCGGCGAGGGTCGCGTGGTGAAAGGTCGGCCATCCAATGCGCGGGTGATCGCCACTCACAGCGGTGCACCCATCACACACACGTGCCTAACCTTGCTCGTATGGCCGCCCCGCCGAAGCTGGACCGCGGACGCGACCAATCAAACCTGCGACCACAATGATCGTCATCACGTATGGCACTGCGAGCAACACCTGCGGAGGCAGCCCGACGCCAAGGATTGAGAGCAGCGTGGATGCCGCCTCAGCGAAGCCGAAGATAAGTGCGGCTCCGAGTGCGTTCCACGGCTTCCATGCGCCAAAGATGAGAGCGGCGAGCGCAATGAATCCGCGCCCCGCCGAAATCCCCATGCCGAACCCACCAGTACCACCGAGCGCTAGATATGAACCGGCGAATCCCGCGAGTGCACCGGCAAGGATCATGGCGCGGTAACGCAGTTTCATCACGTCAACGCCGACCGTACCGGCCGCGGCAGGCATCTCGCCGCTCGCTCGCAAACGGAGACCCCATTGGGTCCGGAAGAGCATGTAGGTGAAGAAGGCGATCAAGATCACCGCCGCGTACGCATACGGGCTCAAGGTGAAGAAGATGTTCCCAATGATTGGAATATCCCCCAGAACGGGAATCTTCACCGGTAGGATGCTGACCGGATTGTTGAATTCGCTGTGCACCTGAAGAACGCGCAAGTAGATGAACGTGGTAATTCCTGCGGCACCAAGATTAATCACCGTTCCCGCAACGATCTGGTCGACCTTGTATCGAAGTCCGAGCACCGCGAGCAGCAGGCCGACGAGTCCGCCCAGCACTGCACCAGCAACGGGTCCAGCAATCGCCACACCAAAGATGCTCGACGCCACCGCACCGGCAAGTGCACCGAGCAGGAACTTTCCTTCAATTGCGATGTTCAGGACGCCGCTACGCTCAGAGATGATGCCGGCAAGCGCGCCAATCGCCACTGGGCCCGCATAGTTGAATGTGCCCGTAAAGAGCACCGTGAGGTTCGCAGGAGTCCCTGCGAGAAGCGTTGTAAATACTGCAAGCACGAGCAGCGGCGCGGCGGCGGCGAAACCGAGACGCCAACGATAACTTCCGCCGCGTCGATATTGGAGGCCAGCAACAGCGCCTAGCACGAGCCCTGCGCCGATCCAGATGATCGCAACCGGGAAAGAGATCAGCGCATCGGTGCCGCCGATCGTATCGAGCCAGAGCGACAGGTTTGCCACCGTTGCGCTATTGACGGTCGCCGCCGCGAATGCGGCGAGCGCAAATACGGCAAAGAGGGCGGCGCGAATGCGCGCGCCGCGCTGCGCCTTAAGCTCTTCGGCGCCCATGGCATGGACTGCGTTAGCCACGTCTCTGCTTGCCTTCTTCATGCAACGCTCTCCTTCCGCTTCCGCTGGAATGGCATGCGAATGATTCGAGCGGTCAAATTCGGTGCCGCGATGAACATGATCACGAGAGCCTGGATAAAGAAGAGGAGGTCGATCGGGATCGAGGTTTC
Source organism: Chloroflexota bacterium (assembly GCA_041177405.1). Taxonomy (GTDB): domain Bacteria; phylum Chloroflexota; class Limnocylindria; order Limnocylindrales; family Limnocylindraceae; genus Limnocylindrus. Next base: position 10,377 of record JBEDBF010000016.1, read on the forward strand.
GAGTCCCATGAGCCCACCCCCGTTGCGAAGGGCGCCGAACACGAGTGCCGTCGCGACGACCCCGCTCGGACGAGTGCCACCAACGAGAGCGATGGCGATCGCCGTAAAGCCGACGCCTCCCGAGACAACCGTTGAGAACTGCTTGATGGTTCCGGTCACTTCAAATGCGCCACCCATCCCCGCAAGCGCACCAGAGATCGCCATTGCCGCGATGATCGACGACGACGCTCCCATACCTGCATAGCGTGCAGCATCCAGATTGAGACCTGCCGCCCGAAGCTCAAAACCCCGAGTCGTGCGGAAGAGGAACCAGCTCACGACAGCAGCCGCAACGAGCGCGACGAGGAATCCAAGGTGCAGTCGCAGCTCGGGAATTGGGAGGATTCCCGGGATGACGATGTAGTCGGCCAGCGCCTTGGAGATGGGCTGCGTGCCATCTTCGCGTTGGATCAGCGTCCAGTTCGACAAGAGGAAGAATATCGAGAGGCTGGCGATGTAATTCAACATGATCGTCGTGATCACCTCACTCGAGCCAGCCCGCACCTTGAGGAAGCCCGGGATGAATCCCCATGCCGCACCGAGCAGTGCGCCAGAAGCGACGGTCCCTGTGATCACCAGTGGGGCCGGGAGACCCGCTCCGCCAAGGACGATCGCCGCAGTGGTTGCGCCGAGTCCCCCCATCAGGAACTGTCCCTCGCCTCCGATGTTGAACACACCAGATCTGAATGCCACAGATACTCCGAGGCCTACGAACATCAGGGGAATGGACTTCAACAGACTTTCAGTGATCGGGCGCGCCGCTCGAGCCAACTCAGCGGGATCGCCGGAGGAGATCGCTTCGGCAATGCGCTCGGGGTTCCCGAAGGCACCCCTCAGCAGCGCGGAGTACGCCGCTCCGACACGACCGATGCCCTCACCCAGTGCGCCGATCGGATTCGTCGGAATCATTGCAAGCACTTCGAGATCGCTCAGCATGATCACCACACCGCCCACGAGCAACGCAACCAGAATCGACAGGGCGGGAAGACGTACCGCGGCAAAGAGACTCTTCACGCGTGTCATACCGCCGCTCCGCCCATCAGAAGCCCTACGCGTTCTCTCGTGGCGTCCTTTGCGTCGAGCACGCCGACGATGCGCCCTTCAAACATCACGGCGATCCGATCACCCAATGCCAGCACCTCATCCAGCTCGGTGCTCACGATGAGAACGGCAGCGCCGGCGTCTCGTTGTTCGACGATACGTCGGTGGATGTATTCAATGGATCCAACATCGAGCCCGCGGGTCGGCTGGGCTGCAACAACAAGCTTGACACTGCGAGAAAACTCACGACCGACAATCACCTTCTGCTGGTTTCCGCCAGAGAGGCTGGCAATGTCAGTATGAATTGACGGGGTACGGACATCAAAATCTTTGACGATCTTTTCAGCTTGCAGCTCAATGGCACTTCGGTTGAGGGTGATTCCAGAACTATTCGGCGGACGGTGATACGAGTTGAGCATCAAGTTTTCGGCCACCGACATGCCCTTAATCATCCCGTCTCTGCTTCGGTCTTCTGGAATGTGGGCCACGCCGGCATCAGCAATCGCACGAGGGCTTGAGCCAACAATGCTCTTGCCGTCGAGGGTCATCTCGCCACTATCAACCTGCCGAAGGCCGGTGACCGCCTCCACCAGCTCGGTCTGACCATTGCCCTGGACACCCGCAACCGCAACAATCTCTCCCGCTCGAATCTCCAGATCAACGTTTGATACTGCTATTTCACCAGCACTGTTGAGCACATTCACCTTCTGCAGGCTGAGGGTCACAGATCCGACTTTGGCCTTCCCGCGTTCAACGGTAAGTTGAACCTCACGGCCCACCATCATCTCGGCGAGCTGCTTTGGATCCGTATCTTTGGGCTTGACGGTGCCAACGACACGACCCCGCCGTAAGACGGTGATGTTGTCTGCAACCTCGAGGACTTCATGGAGTTTGTGCGTGATGAAGATCACTGAGGTGCCTGCTTTGGCAAGTCCACGGATGATCTCAAAGAGCTCCTCAGTTTCCTGCGGCGTAAGGACCGCGGAAGGTTCATCGAGAACGAGAACGTCGCTCTGCCGGTACAAGGCCTTCAGGATTTCCACTCGCTGCCGGACCCCGACTGGAAGTGACTCAATCTTCGCGTCGGGATCAACGCTCAGCCCGTAACGCTTAGAGAGATCCAGGATCTTGTCGCGCGCTGCAGCGCGGTCGAATGTTCCGAGCGGGCCGCGCACGGTCTCCGCTCCGAGCGCCACAGATTCAACGACATCGAAGACCGGAACGAGCATGAAGTGCTGGTGAACCATTCCGATTCCCGCTGCGATCGCCTCTGCAGGATCCTTGAATGTTCGAGTTTCACCGTCAACGACGATGCTTCCACTGTCAGGGCGATAAATTCCGGAGAGGATGTTCATGAGCGTGGATTTGCCCGCGCCATTCTCCCCGAGCAGGCCAAGGACTTTGCCCCGCTCTACTTGGATGGAAACGTGGTCGTTCGCTAGCACGCCAGGGAACTGCTTCGTGATCTCGCGTAGCTCCAGACGCAGTGACAAGCGGAACTCCGATCTCTATGTGCGCAGCGTTGACTTCATAAGGAGCGTCGGGTGAAGCGATCGGTTCCGACGGTCGCCCGCCGGAACCGATCGCTGTGCGACGAGAGCACGTGACTCACGCCGCTGCAACTACTTACTCGAAGTAGTCCGAAACCTTGACCTCGCCGCTGATGATCTTCGCCTTGAGGGCCTCGACCTTCGCGATGACGTCTGCGGTCACCAGGCTGCCGAACGCTGCCGTCCAATCTGCCTCGGTGCGGTCAAGCGGAGCAATGCCCACGCCGCCGTTCTCGAGCGTTCCCGTGAGGTTCTCACCACCAAGGTCGCCCGCATAGTTCTTCTCGATCGTTGCAAACACGACTGGCCCGATCAGCTTCATGGCCGACGTGAGCAGCGTGCCGCAATAGTCTGGAAGTGTGAGGCACTGGTCGGCGTCCACGCCAACCGAGTACTTGCCCGCGGCAAGCATCGCCTCGTACGTCCCCTCACCGGTCTGACCGGCGACTGGATGTACGACGTCCGCGCCCTGGCTCATGAACTGCTCTGCAGTCGACTTGCCGAACTCCTTGTTCCCCCACGGATTGTCGCTCGGGGCAAAGGTTCCGTTCTGTGCGACCGCATCCCAGCCGAGAACCTCGACTGCGGTGCCGGTCTCTTCTGCGTAGTAGTTCGCGCCGGCAACCCAGCCGTCCATGAAGCGCGTTACGCCAGCGAATGGCTGGCCACCGAACACGCCGAGCTTCTTCGATTCAGAGATCGTTGCTGCAAGGTAGCTTGCGAGCATCGAGCCCTGATCAATCTGGAAGTCGAGTCCCGTGAAGTTGGCTGGGATGTTCGCGTCTGCCCAAGTCGAATCGACCCATGCAAATGCGATGTCAGGGTTGGCAGTTGTCGCTGCGACGACTGCTTCTCCCTGGCTGAAGCCAACGACGATGATGCTCTTGCAGCCCTCGTCAATGAGGAGCTGGATGTTCGCGGCGTAATCCGCGCCCGTCTTCGCCTCGCTGTACTGGGTGTCATACCCAGCGGCCTCTGCTTCGAGCAGGCCCTCGTATGCCGAGTCGTTGAAGCTCTTGTCACCAATGCCACCCACGTCGAGTGCGAGGCACGCCTTGTAGTCGCCCTTGCCGGCGTCAACAGAGGCGGATGGTGACTCGGTCGAACCGCCACAGGCGGCCACGACGAGCCCGAGAATGGTGAGGAGCGCGAGCATTCGCGTCTTCATCTCTTTGTAGCCCTCCGCTATTTTCTTAGCCGAGGCGCGAGCGCCCCAGCGGGCCAGCACAGCGCTGGCCACTGGCGGCATTGTGCCTGATTCTCTGCTGACTTGCGCTCAGGTTCCCCGCGTGCCGCAACCAGCCCCGTTCAGGACGGAACCCGCTCATCGATCCACGCCTCAAACCCTTGAATGAGCGCGCGCCTCTCATCTTCGCGAAGGAAGGCGGACTCATACCCCGTGCGTGCGAGCGAGAGGAGCTCTGTAACAGTTGCGCCGAGGCGGCGGTGCACCCGGATGTACTCCTCTGAGAGGCTCAAGTCGCTGACGATCAGATCGTCGGTGTTCAGCGTGACGCGCACGCCACGGCGCTGGAGGGCAAGGATTGGGAAATCACCGTACCCGGGAACGATTGCAGCCTGAACGTTGCTCGACGGACAGAGGTCGAGCACCACGCCACGCGCGATCAGTTCGTCACAAAGCGCCGCGTCGTCCGCCGCAACGGCACCGTGTGCGATGCGTGTAGGTTCTACCTCCAGCGCTCTCCGCACTTGCGCGGCGCCACCCCACTCCCCTGCATGCAACGTGATCTCCAGCCCACCGCTACGTGCAGCGTCAAACGCCTCTTTGAAAGTGAGGGGATCTGGAAAGGCCGCCTCGCGACCAGCAAGATCAAAGGCAACCACACCAAGGTCCTGCGCAGCCACGGCGGCAACGGCGAGTGCGCGATTCTCCTCCAGGCTGTGCGAACGCAGGGCGGTGACAATCAGTCGAACCTGAACACCGACGTCCGCGGCAGCTACATTTGCCCCGCGTGCAACCGCGGCGATCACCTGAGACTGCGTCAACCCCTTCGCCGTATGGAGGTGTGGGCCCCAGCGCAGCTCCATGTATCGAACGTTCTCTGCAGCCTTCGCGCGGACGAGGTGGTCCGCCGCACGCTCAAGCGCCTCTTCATCTTGTAGAAGTGCGATCGGTAGATCAAACGCTCGAAGCAGGTCGGCCTGATCAGCACACCGCTCTGGTGCAACGAGTGCTGCGCGCATTCCCGCCCAATCGCCCGGTGCATCTACGCGTCGGGTGCGCGCCAACTCAAGTGCGAGCGCAGGATCAAGTGAGCCATCAAGGTGGAGGTGCAACTCAGGCTTCGGTAGTTCGGTAAAGAAGCGCAGGTCGTCGTCGGCGCGGATGAAGTTTGGCTCTGGTACCTGTCGCCCACCCATTTCCGCTCCTCCTCTTGCCTCAAGTTCGTGCGCAGAGGATACTCCCCCAATGAGCCTCTCACTCCCTCCTGCAACAGATTCGCGCGCACTGGCCGGTTGGCTCCGCAACGTCACCCCAGTCGACCGCGTTGGCGTGGAGGAGCGTGTCGCGGCACTGAAGACCCGCTCAATAAAGAAATCGACGAAGGTCTGGGCGCTCCGCCTCGCGATCAGCATGTGCGACCTGACCACACTTGAGGGGAAGGACACGCGAGGGAAGATTCGCCAGCTCGCCGCGAAGGCGGCACGCCCTCACCCGGGCAACGTAGACGTCCCGTCCGTTGCCGCACTCTGCTGCTACCCAGATCTCGTCACCACTGCGAAAGAGGCGCTTGCGGGGAGCGGCGTCAAGGTTGCAGCGGTCGCGACAGCATTCCCAAGCGGACGGTCGTGGATTGACCTCAAGATTACGGAGACGAAGCACGCCGTCGCCGCGGGAGCGGATGAGATTGACATGGTGATTGACCGCGGTGCCTTCCTCGCGGGTGACTACGCGAAGGTCTGGGACGAGATCGTGGCGGTGAAGGAAGCCTGCGGTCCCGCGCACCTCAAGGTGATCCTTGAGACGGGTGAGCTTGGCAGTTACGACGAGGTACGCCGCGCATCCGCGCTCGCCATCGCAGCGGGCGCCGATTTCATCAAGACGTCCACGGGGAAGGTGACGCCAGCGGCAACGCTTCCTGTCACGCTCGTGATGCTTGAAGCGATCCGCGAGCACTGGAACGCAACCGGACGTGTCGTTGGGATGAAACCTGCGGGTGGCATTCGGACGGCGAAAGAGGCCATTCAGTACCTGGTGGTACTTCATGAGACGCTCGGGCCAGCCTGGATGACCCCAGATCGATTCCGTTTCGGCGCCTCAAGCCTCCTGAACGACCTGCTGATGCAGTTGGAGAAAGAGGCGACTGGCGCCTACGCAGATCCGGACGACTTCACTCTCGACTAGTCGCGGCACACGCCACGCGCACCGTTCGGTGCGCTACGAACCGATCGGGTGCCAGACGCTCTTCATCTCAAGGAAGGCGGTCATGCCGTCGATGCGCTCGCCGCGCTCCCCCGTAAACGCGCTGGCGCGGTCTTTCTCGCCATGGGGGCGACGTGCAATGCGCGCAACATGCTCCGCGGCACCACGCTCTGCGTCGATGAGAAGTTCGTCCGGGCATCCCCACAGGTCAATGCCATCGATATCTGCGTGGCGCGAAAGGTGGGGCATCAACTCCGCGCGTCGTCCGGTGAGAATGTTGACCACGCCGGCTGGTACGTCGCTCACGGCGAGCGTCTCCGCAAGCGTCACGGATGGGAGTGGTGCCCCTTCGCTCGCCAGGAGGATCGCGACGTTGCCCCCAGCCAGCACACCGGCGAGTCGAGTGACCAGACCAAGGAGTGGCGAGCTCTCTGGCGCAACGATTGCCACCACTCCCGTCGGCTCAGGGATCGTAAAGACGAAGTGTGATGATGCGACAGGGTTTGTGGAACCAGACAAGTCGATCGATGCTAGCCGCTACCTCGTCCGCCGCATCAGATTTTCCGTATCCGTGTGCAACGAGGTCGTCACGGAACTGAGCGGCACGCCCCTCCATCAACTCGGCAACGCGGTACATGATCTGACCGCGAAGCGATGCGTTGCGTGACGCCCAACCAGGGGCGGCAGCGCGCGCAACCTTGACCGCCTCGCGCAGATCTTTGCGCGAGGCACGGGCGATGTTCGCACTTCCACCACGCGCGAGTGACAGCACGTCGGTGCGCCCCGACTCGCTGCGTGGAAACGCGCCGCCGATATAGAGCTTTGGTGTGCGTCGAACCTGAAGTCGGGACTCGTCTTGCGTCGCAAGTGCACCGAGCAGTGCGCTTTCGCGGTGCTCCCGCTTCTTGCCGCCCTTCTTCCCCATCAGGAGCTCCTCAGGTAGGCGTGGAGTCCCTGCAGGCCACCCTCGCGACCGTAGCCCGACTCTTTGTAGCCGCCAAATGGCGATGTCGGATCGAAGCGATTGAACGTGTTCGCCCAGACAACACCCGCCTTCAGTTGTGCCGCAACCTGGAGGATTCGACTCCCCTTATCTGTCCAGATTCCGGCGGAGAGTCCGTACGCGGTGTTGTTCGCCTTCTCGATCGCCTCGTCGACGGTGCGGAAGGTGATCGTCGAGAGGACCGGCCCAAAGATCTCTTCGCGAGCGATGCGGTGGCTCTGGGCCACATTCGTGAAGAGCGTTGGCTTATAGAACCAGCCGCGATCTGGAAGGACGCACCCTGGCTGCCACAGCTCCGCCCCCTCTGCCACGCCGCTCGCAACGAGTTCACCGATCGTTTCCATCTGCGCGCGCGAGTTGATGGCACCTACATCAGTATTTTTGTCCATTGGGTCACCAACACGAAGCGTGGTCATGCGCTCCTTCAGGCGAGCCACGAACTCTTCGGCGATCGACTCCTGCACCAAAAGGCGACTTCCAGCACAACAGACCTCGCCCTGATTGAAGAAGATGCCGTTGATCACGCCCTCCAC
>JBEDBF010000017.1:0-15824 GCA_041177405.1 Chloroflexota bacterium
ATCGCGATCGAGGTTGGTCAGCGCTTCGCCATCCGCGAGGGCGGCCGCACCGTTGGTGCCGGCTCCATCACGAAGATCACCGAGTAACCGATGGCCAAGCAGCGGATCCGCATTCGGCTCAAGGCGTATGACCACCGCCTCATCGATCAGTCTGCCCAGACGATCGTTGAGACGGCGCAGCGCACGGGTGCCGATGTGATTGGTCCGGTGCCGCTGCCAACGCGCATTGAGAAGTTCACCGTGCTGCGCTCGCCGTTCATTGACAAGGACAGCCGAGAGCAGTTCGAGATTCGAACTCACAAGCGCTTGGTAGACATCATTGACCCAACCCCAAAGACCGTGGACGCGCTCATGCGGCTGACGCTGGCTGCAGGCGTGGACATTGAGATCAAGATGTAGGTGAGTGAAGTGACGCTTGGACTGCTCGGCCGAAAGGTTGGGATGACTCAGATCTTCGCAGCGGACGGCACATCCGTGCCGGTAACCGTGGTCGCCATTGAGCCGAACACGGTGACGAAGCTGCGCACCCCTGAGCGTGACGGCTACACCGCCGTACAGGTTGGCATTGAGGCGGGGAAGCGACGGCTGAACAAGCCAGACCTCGGCCAGTTCAAGGGCGAACTTCCTGCATGTTCCGTGACCCGTGAATTCCGCGTCGACTCCGTTGACGGGGTGACGCTGGGCCAGACGCTCGACGTCACGCTCTTCGCTGAGGGTGACCTGGTGGACGTCACTGGCATCTCCAAAGGGAAGGGCTTCGCGGGAACCATCAAGCGACACAGCTTCTCGCGAGGACCAGAGACGCACGGCGCAGACCATCACCGTGAGCCCGGCTCCATTGGCGCAGGTACCACGCCAGGGCGCGTCTACAAGGGAACGCGCATGGCGGGGCACATGGGCGTTGATCGCGTCACCGTGCAGAAGATGAAGATCGTCCGATGTGATGGCGCGCGCAACCTCATTCTCGTCAAGGGCTCAATCCCTGGGGCCAAGAATGCACTCGTCGCCATGAGCAAGGCGGAGCAGATCTGATGCCGAGCGTTGACGTCTTCTCAAAGGCCGGGGCGAAGGTGGGGAGCGTTGAGCTGCCTGCCGTCTTCTCGAGCCCAGTAAACGAGGCGCTGATGCATCAGGCCGCTGTCTCACAACTCGCGGGCCGACGCACCGGCACGCACGCCTCGAAGAAGCGTGACGACGTGGCTGGCGGTGGCCGAAAGCCATGGAAGCAGAAGGGGACTGGTCGTGCGCGACAGGGCTCCACGCGCTCACCGCAGTGGAAGGGTGGCGGTGTGGTCTTCGGGCCACAGGTTCGCTCCCATGAAACGCCAATGCCGAAGCGCATGCGTCGCGCCGCCCTCCTCGGTGCTCTGGCCGCAAAGGTGGACACCCTGAAGGTGGTTGATGAGTTCGGTATGCAGGCGCCAAAGACGCAGGTCATCTCCAAGATGTGCCTCGCCCTCAGCGCAGGAAAGCGCGTTCTCGTGGTTGCGCCAACCGTCGACAGCGCACTGGTGAAGTCCGCCGCGAACATTCCGATGCTTGCAGTCCTTCGCGCCGATTCACTCAACCTGGTTGACCTGATGAATGCGGACACCATCATCGTCGAGAAGGCGGCGCTCGCAACCATCCAGGAGGTGTACGGATGAGCCGCAGCGCGCACGAGACTGTGCTTCGCCCCGTGATCTCTGAGAAGTCCATCCTGCAGTCACAGGTTGGGAAGTACACCTTTGCGGTGCACCCTGACGCGTCGAAGATTGAGATTGCTGCGGCTGTCGCCACCCTCTTCACCGTCAAGGTCGCGGAGGTGAACGTGCTGACAACGAAGGCAAAGTCCACGCGGGGCACACTTGCGCGCAGCACCTTCCCAGGGAAGACAACCCCATGGCGTAAGGCCGTGGTCACCCTCGCCCCTGGCGAGAAGATTCAGTTCTTCGAGGGGGTCTAGTCATGGCTCTACGACGACTGAAGCCAACGAGCGCCGGAGTCCGTGGGATGACCATGCCGACGTTCGAAGAGATCACGACCGACTCCCCATATAAGCCGTTGACCGAGAAGATGGTCCGCGGCTCTGGCCGCAACAATCAGGGGAAGATCACCGTGCGTCACCGCGGTGGCGAGCAGAAGCGTCTCTATCGCAAGATCGACTTCCGACGCGACAAGTTCGGCATCCCGGCGCGCGTGGCAACGGTTGAATATGACCCGAACCGCTCAGCGCGTATCGGCCTGCTCAACTATGTGGACGGAGAGAAGCGCTACATGCTGCTCCCGAACGGCCTTGCGGTTGGTGACATGATTGAGTCGGGACCGAGCGCCGAAGCGAAGCTCGGGAACTGCCTGCCGCTTGCACGCATGCCACTCGGCACCACGATCCACAACATCGAGCTTGTGCCAGGGAAGGGCGGTCAGATGGTTCGCTCGGCTGGCGCTGCAGCGCAGCTGGTCGCGAAAGAGGGCGAGTTCGCCACCATTCGTATGCCTTCTGCCGAGATGCGACTCGTTCCGCTCGCGTGCATGGCCACGGTTGGGCAGGTTTCAAATATCGACCACGAGAATCTGAAGATCGGCAAGGCGGGACGCGCGCGCCACATGGGGAAGCGCCCAGAGGTTCGCGGTTCTGCAATGAACCCTGTCGATCACCCGCATGGTGGTGGTGAGGGGAAGGCCCCAACCGGAATGCCACCGAAGACCCCGTGGGGGAAGAGCGCGATGGGCCTTCGAACCCGTCGCAACAAGTTGACGCAGCGGCTGATAGTCCGCTCGCGACACGCGAAGTAGGAAGGAGGAGGCATGTCTCGTTCAAGCAAGAAGGCCCCCTTCGTCGAGAAGCGGCTCCTCGGTCGAATCCAGGCGATGAACGCGTCCAATGAGAAGCGTGTCGTGAAGACCTGGTCGCGCGCCTCCGTCATCTATCCAGACTTCATCGGGCACACGATCGCCGTGTACAACGGACGAAAGCACGTCCCGGTCTTCATCACGGAGAACATGGTCGGGCATCGTCTCGGTGAGTTCTCGCCTACACGCCTCTTCAAGGGGCACTCACGTGTTGACCGAACGACCGCCGTCGCTGGCGGCTCGGCGGGAGGCGCATCGTGAGCATCCGCGTGAAGGCAACGGCGAAGTACGTGCGCGGTTCAACCCGCCGCGCCCAGCTTGTGGTGCGTGCGATCAAGGGGAAGCAGGTGGCTGATGCCGCATCCATCCTCCGCTTCTTGCCGCACTCCTCGGCACGCGACGTTGCATCCGTTCTCAAGAGCGCCACGGCGAACGCCGAGGCGAACCATGGCATTCCGGCCGAGCGCCTCTGGGTGGTCGATGCGAGCGCCGACGAGGGCCCAACGTTGAAGCGTTTCCGACCACGCGCACAGGGGCGCGCCTTCTCAATCAATAAGCCAATGACGCACATCACCGTCACCGTAAGCCCGAAGGAGGCCTGACATGGGACAGAAGGTTCATCCGATCGGCTTCCGGCTCGGCGTTACGAAGACGTGGAGCGCCCAGTGGTACGCCGACAAGGACTACACGAAGTTGCTGCAGGAGGACCTGCGCATCCGCAAGTTGATCGAAGAGAAGCTCGCCGCGGCAAGCATCTCCAAAGTCGAAATCGAGCGTGGTCTGAACTACGTCACCGTGACAGTGCACTCGGCGAAGCCGGGCGTCGTCATCGGTAAGGGGGGGCAGAACGTTGAGGTGCTGCGCGCCGCCATCGGCGAGATCAGCGCAGGGAAGGTGAAACTTGAGATCAAGGAGATCCGACAGCCCGACCTTGACGCCTTCCTCGTTGCCGCGGCAATCGGTGGTCAGCTGACGCGCCGCATCGCCTTCCGCAAGGCACTCAAGCAGGGGATCCAGCGCACGATGAAGGCAGGCGCCAAGGGCGTGAAGGTCATGGTATCGGGGCGACTTGGTGGTGCCGAGATGAGCCGCGAGGAGTGGGACCGCGACGGTCGCCTCCCGCTGCAGACGCTGCGTGCCGATATTGACTTCGCTGTGTATCACGCACCGACCACGTTCGGTCAGATCGGTGTCAAGGTCTGGATTTATCGCGGCGACGCGCCGGCGGATGTCTTGAAGCCGAAGCCGATCAGCGAGAACACGGGAACGGGGGCGTAACCATGTTGATGCCGAAGCGAGTGAAGTGGCGCAAAGTGCAGCGCGGACGAATGTCGGGCCCTGCAAAGTCGGGTCGCACCGTGGCCTTTGGCGAGTACGGACTCGCCACCACCGAGTGCGCCTGGGTGACTGCGCGACAGATCGAAGCGGCGCGTCGTGCCATGACCCACTCGCTGAAGCGCGGTGGCAAGGTGTGGATCCGCGTCTTCCCTGACAAGCCAATCACCAAGAAGCCAGCCGAAACCCGCATGGGTTCGGGTAAGGGCGCACCAGATCAGTGGGTCGCGGTGGTGAAGCCAGGACGCATCCTCTTTGAGGTTGCAGGAATCGAAAAGAAGGAGGCTGTTGAGGCATTCCGCCTCGCCTCCATGAAGCTCCCCGTGAGCACCGTCACGCTTGAGCGCGCAGCGGGCCTCGGTGAAGTTGTCTTCGGCAAGAAGTTCCTCGCGAAGGTTGCCTCAGGGGTGCCTCTCGAGGAGACACCAGTGGCGGCCGATGCTGCCCCGAAGGAGCCAGAACTCGTGAAGCCGGTGAAGCCAGCGAAGGAGGATGAGGCGTGATCGATATCGTGAAGGCCCGCTCCATGAGCGACGCGGAACTTGTCCAGGCGATTACCGACGCGAAGCGTGACCTCTGGCAGGCACGATTTGAGCTCTCCACGCGCCAGCTGAAGGACACCAGCGTTGTGACCAAGACGCGCAAGAGCATTGCGCGGCTGCTGATGGTCCTGGCCGAGCGCCAGGCGAGCCAGAAGTCGTAGGGGGCAAGATGACGTCGAAGCATACGGGCCAGCGCAAGACGCAGACGGGCAGGGTGCTCAGTGATGCGGGCGACAAGACGATCGTGATTCGTGTTGAGCGCCTGCAGCAGCACCCGGTCTACAAGCGCGTCATCCGCCGCACGGCCAAGTTCATGGCTCATGATGAAGAGAACAGCGCAAAGATCGGCGACCTCGTCACCATTGAAGAGTCACGACCACTCTCCGCTCGGAAGCGCTGGCGCTTGATTGAGGTCCTTGAGCGCGCAGAGGGAGGCTCGAAGTGATTCAGACGGGGACGCGCCTTCGCGTGGCTGACAACTCCGGCGCCAAGGAGATTGAGTGCTTCCGTATCCTCGGTCGCTCCCGATCGACCGTTGCTGGCGTGGGTGACGTGATCGTTGCCGCCGTGAAGCAGGCAACCACGAACGCGGGCGTCAAGAAGGGCGATGTCGTGAAGGCGGTTGTCGTGCGCACGGTCAAGGAGATCGCGCGTCCAGATGGCAGCTTCATCCGCTTTGACGAGAATGCCGCTGTCCTCATCGCCGCGGATGGCAATCCACGTGGCACGCGCATCTTTGGGCCGGTTGCCCGAGAGCTGCGTGATCGTGACTACATGAAGATCATCTCGCTTGCGCCGGAGGTGCTCTAATGCGTTCCGAGTACCAGACCAGTACCTCGATTCGCGTGGGCGACACCGTGGCGATCCTGAGCGGTAAGGATGCGGGGAAGCGCGGCACTGTCGAGCGCCTCGTGAACCCAGGTCGCGTGGTGGTGACAGGGATCAACATCTCCAAGAAGCATCAGAAGCCGCGTCAGAAGATGAACGCAGGCTCCCAGACGCCGACGGTCGATAAGGGCGGCATCCTCGAGATCGCCAGTCCACTCGACCTCGCAAAGGTTGCGCTCGTGTGCGCCAAGTGCGATCGACCGGTCCGCATCAAGATGGCGGTTGCCGCAGATGGAAAGAAGACGCGCCAGTGCAGCCGCTGTGCAGCGACGATCGCCCATAAGGAGGTCACCAAGTGAGCGGCACGATGAAGCAGCGCTACGTGGCCGAAGCGATTCCAGCGCTCAAGAGCGAGTTTGGCTACAAGAACGCGATGCAGGTTCCACGCCTTGAAAAGATCGTGGTGAACATCGGACTTGGTGAGGCGCTGACGAACTCCAAGGCGGTGGATGCCGCGGTGGGCGACCTCGCGCTGATCACGGGGCAACGCGCCATCGTGACGAAGGCGAAGAAGTCGATCGCAACCTTCAAGGTTCGCGAGGGGAATCCAGTTGGCGCCAAGGTCACGCTGCGCGGTGAGCGCATGTGGGACTTCTTTGAGCGACTCACGCGTGTCGCCCTCCCGCGCATTCGCGACTTCCGTGGCGTCTCCGGGAAGGCGTTTGATGGCCGCGGCAACTACACCCTGGGTCTCAAGGAGCAGCTCTCCTTCCCAGAGATTGACTTTGACAAGATCGATCGACTTCGAGGACTCGAGGTCACGATTGTCACAACGGCGAAGAGCGACGAGGAGTCCAAGCGACTCCTTGCCCTGCTCGGCATGCCGTTCGCGAACTAAGGGAGGCTGGTATGGCGAAGAAGTCGATGGTTCTCAAGTCCAAGGCTCCGGCGAAGTTCTCTACCCGCGCATACAGCCGCTGCTCGCTGTGCGGCCGGCCGCGCGCCTTTATCCGACGGTTCGGTCTCTGCCGAATCTGTTTCCGTGAGCGTGCCCTGGTCGGAGAGATTCCAGGCGTAACGAAGTCGAGTTGGTGAGCATATGAATGTGACTGATCCTATTGCCGACATGTTGACGAGGATTCGCAACGCCTCGCGTGCGCGTCACGCCGAGGTGCTCGTCCCTGCCTCCAAGCTGAAGACGGAGATGGCGCAGATCCTGGTTCGTGAAGGGTTTGTGGCGAGCGTGGAAGAGACGCGCTCTGTCCCTGAGAACTTCTTGAAGATCACGCTCAAGTACGTGGACGGCAAGGTTCCAGTTGTCTCGGGCCTGAAGCGCATCAGCAAGCCTGGCCTCCGCGTCTATGCTGGCAAGACAGAGATTCCACGCGTACTCGGCGGACTCGGGATTGTGATCCTGAGCACATCGAAGGGGATCATGACCGGAGCGCAGGCCCACAAGGCCGAACTCGGTGGCGAGATCCTCGCCTACGTGTGGTGAGAGGAGCGAACTGATGTCACGCATTGGACGAAAGCCGATTACCGTCCCGTCGGGGGTCAAGGTGACCATTGACGGCCGTACGGTCACGGTTACAGGTCCGAAGGGGACCCTTGCGCGTGACCTTCCTGGAGTCATTGCAATCGTGGCCGAAGGCGAGACGTTGCAGTTGACCCGTCCGAACGACTCCAAGACGAATCGCTCGTTGCACGGCCTCTGCAGGACGCTCGTCGCCAATATGGTTGAGGGCGTCTCCGCCGGCTTCCGAAAGGAGTTGGAGATCAACGGCGTTGGATACCGTGCGGCAAAGAGCGGCAACAAGCTGACGCTTGCACTCGGATACAGCCACCCGATTGAGATCAATCCGCCAGCTGGCATCAGCTTTGAGGTCGATGGGCAGACCAAGGTTTCGATCTTGGGCCATGACAAGGAGCTGGTCGGACAGATCGCCGCGGAGATCCGCTCACTTCGAAAGCCTGAGCCGTACAAGGGGAAGGGCGTGAAGTACGTCGACGAGGTCATCCGCCGCAAGGCCGGTAAGGCTGGAAAGGTTGGTGCCAAGTGAGCCGCGCAACGACTCGTATTGCCGCGCGCAAGCGCCGTCACGCCTCAATTCGAATCAGTGTGGCTGGTGATGCGACGCGTCCTCGTCTTGCAATCTTCCGCAGCCTGAATCACATCTACGCGCAGGTCATTGACGACCAGCGCGGTGCCACGCTCGCTGCGGCTTCTTCGCTTGATGCAGCTGCCAAGGGCAACGCGAAGATGACGAAGGTGCAGGAAGCCGCGGCCGTAGGCACGCTGATTGGCGAGCGCGCCAAGGCGGCTGGTGTTGCACAGGTCGTCTTTGACCGCGCCGGATTCCGCTATCACGGGCGCCTCAAGGCGCTCGCAGACGCTGCCCGGGCTGCCGGGCTTGAGTTTTAGGAGGGCGCCGAGATGAGCCGAATCGATCCGTCGAAGCTAACCCTCACTGAGAAGGTCGTTCAGATCAACCGTGTGGCGAAGGTCGTCAAGGGCGGCCGCCGCTTCACCTTCTCCGCGCTCGTTGTGGTCGGCGATGGCCAGGGCCACGTTGGGGTTGGGGTAGGGAAGGCTGGCGAAGTGCCAGAGTCCATCCGCAAGGGGACCGAGGATGCGAAGAAGCATCTCATCAAGGTGCCATTCCTCGGCACCACCATTCCGCACGAAGTGCACGCGGAACACACCGCCAGCCGTGTGATGCTGAAGCCGGCATCGCAAGGTACTGGAGTGATTGCCGGTGGTGCCATCCGAGCGGTGATCACCGCCGCAGGCATCCACGACATCCTCTCCAAGGTGTACGGCTCTTCAAATCCTGTCAATGCCACGCGCGCCGCAATTGAGGCGCTCAGCCAGCTCCGCACCGCGGGCCAGATCTCTGCAGCACGTGGAAAGCGCGTACGCATCCGTGTGGGTGGCCAGCAGGAGAAGGAGGCGCACCATGGCTGAGAAGCTGCTGAAGGTGACCCAGGTCCGCAGTGAACTCGGTCACGTCTCGCGCAACCGCGGGACCATCCGCGCGCTCGGACTCGACCGTATCGGACACAGCAACATCCTTCCGGATAACGACGCCGTGCGCGGAGCGATCCGTCAGGTACGCTTCCTCGTAGAGGCTGTGGAGCTTACGGGCGCCGAGGCCGAAGCGGGCGCAAAGGTTGTCGCCGCCAAGAAGAGCAAGCATGCGAAGCACGCCAAGAAGGCAAAGGCGAAGGTGAAGAAGTGAAGCTCCACGATCTAAAGCCAGCTGTTGGTTCAAAGCGGAAGCGCATTCGCGTTGGCCGCGGTATTGCCGCGGGCCGCGGAAAGACCGCGGGATACGGCACGAAGGGTCAGACCTCGCGCAGCGGCGGCAGCATCCCAGCCTGGTTCGAAGGTGGACAGACGCCGATTCATATCCGCATCCCAAAGCTTCGTGGCTTCCGCAACGTGCTCCGCGTGGAGTCGGCGGTCGTTAACGTTGGCCGCATCCAGAACTGGATCGATGCTGGCCGGCTCAAAGGCGAATCGCCGCTCACCATCAACGTCGACGTGCTCGAGGCTGCAGGGTTGATGAAGAGTCGCGGCAAGCCGCTCAAGGTGCTCGGCGGTGGCAACCTCACCGCGAAGCTCTTCGTCCTCGCCGATTCGTTCACGGAGAGCGCACTCACCAAGATCAAGGCGGCAGGCGGCAGCACGCAGGTGCTTCAGCTGCCAACCGCAGAGAGCGCAGCCCCAATTGGGGTAACCCCAAAGGCTCGGACGTCCACGTCGCGACCTGCTCCACAGGGCCAAGCGAGTGAGACCTCGCCCGAAGCCTGATCACAGCAGACGACGCGGTAGAGAGAGCAAGAGAGGAGTCGACCGATGATTGAGACCCTGCTCAATGCGGTGCGCTCACCAGAGATTCGACGCAAGGTGCTCTTTGTGGGCGCCATGCTCATCATCTTCCGACTGCTGAGTCACGTGCCAGTCCCTGGTGCGGACCCTGCGGCGCTTGCCAACTTCTTTGAGGACAACGCCCTCTTTGGCCTTCTCGACCTCTTCTCAGGCGGAGGGCTTGCGCGCTTTAGCGTGGTCGGACTCGGCCTCAATCCGTACATCAACGCGTCCATCATCATGCAGCTCATGAGCGGCGTCGTGCCGCGACTCATCGAGTTGAGTCGTGAGGGCGAGTACGGCAGAAACAAGATCAACCAGTACACACGCTATCTGACCGTCCCACTCGCGCTGCTGCAGAGCTACGCCTTCCTCGCGTTGCTGAACAGCCAACAGGTACTCACCACGCCATTCGACCTCGCCAGCCCGGAGACCCTCGTGCAGATCGTGATCCTTACGACCGGCTCACTCATCCTGATGTGGGTTGGAGAGTTGGTCACGGAGCGTGGCATTGGAAATGGCATCAGCTTCATCATCTTTGCCGGCATCATTGGCCGCGTTCCCGGTGCCATCCAAGAGTTCTTCGCCTCCCCCGACATCTCGGTCCTTGTTGCCTTCGTCGGCGTGGGTGCCGCAGCGGTTGCGGCCATCATCCTGATCACCGAGGGCCAGCGCCGCATCCCCGTTGAGTACGCGAGCCGCGTTCGCGGCAATCGTGTCTATCAAGGTGGGCGCACCTTCTTGCCGCTGAAGGTGAATCAGGCAGGCGTAATCCCGATCATCTTCTCGATGAGCATCCTGCTCTTCCCAGCGCAGATTGCCGGATATTTCACCGCGTCTGAGGTTGAGTGGGTGGCCGCAGGCGCGACATGGATCGTGAACACCTTGGGGCCACAGAATGAGATCGTCTATCTTCCGTTCTACTTCCTCCTCACGGTCGCCTTCACGTATTTCTATACCGCGTTCACCTTCAAGCCAGATGAAACCGCGGATCAGCTGCGAAAGAACGGTGGCTTTGTTCCGGGCATTCGCCCAGGGAAGCCGACAGAGGAGTATCTCAGCAAGGTGGTCACGCGAATCACGCTGCTCGGATCCATCTTCCTCGGTATCGTTGCGGTCTCGCCGTACGCCCTTGGTGCCTTCTTCGGCGACCTCGGAGGTCTGGGCGTGAGCCTCGGCGGTACCGGTCTCCTCATCGCGGTGAGCGTCGTGGTCGAGACGATGAAGCAACTCGAAGCACAGATGCTGATGCGCAACTACGAGGGCTTTATCAAGTGATCTTGGTCCTTCTCGGCGCCCCGGGCGCAGGGAAGGGGACGCAGGCGGAGGCGCTGGCCACCGCCACTGGCGCCGCACACGTGGCCACGGGCGACCTCTTCCGCGCAGAGATTGCCTCCGGTACCGAACTTGGTCGCAGCGCAGCCTCATATATCGATGCAGGGAAGCTCGTCCCCGACGAAATCACCCTCGGCATGATCAGTGGCCGGCTCGCGCAACCCGACGCCGCGAATCGGGTGATCCTTGATGGATTCCCACGAAACGCAGCGCAGGTGGCGGCGCTTGATGCCGCATTCGCCAACAGCGGACGCGCCATCAGCGCCATCCTCCTCAACGTAGACGTTGGAATTCTGACCGCGCGACTCAGTGGGCGGCGCGTCTGCTCGTCGTGCGGCCGCTCCTTCCATGTTGTGAGTCGACCCCCAGCCGTTGAAGGCGTGTGCGACGCGTGTGGCTCTGCGCTGATCACACGCAGCGATGACGCACCCGAGACGGTTGCGAAACGCCTTGCGAATCAGCTGAGCGCACTCGGCGAGGTCGTTGAGATCTATCGCAGCAAGGGTCGACTTCAGGTCGTCGAAGGCGTCGGAGAGATCGCTGCAATCCAGGCGCGCCTCGCGACCGCTGCACGTGCAGTCGGCTTCGGCGGGTGAAGGGGCGATGAGCGGCGTCACCAGGAAGTCCCCCGAGGAGATCGCGCTGATGCGACGCGCGGGTGGCGTGGTCGCAGACGTCCTTGCGCTGGTGCAGGAGCTCGCGGTGCCTGGGGCGAGCAGTGCCGAGATTGCGGCCGCCG
This sequence comes from Chloroflexota bacterium, assembly GCA_041177405.1. Lineage (GTDB taxonomy): Bacteria > Chloroflexota > Limnocylindria > Limnocylindrales > Limnocylindraceae > Limnocylindrus. Next base: position 11,483 of record JBEDBF010000017.1, read on the forward strand.
CGGAGCGCACGATCCTTGCCGCCGGGGCGGGGTCCAACTTCAAGGGATATCACGGCTTTCCGTCGGTGATCTGCCTCTCCATTGACAGCGAAGTGGTGCACGGGATCCCTGGCGATCGTGAGATCAAGGCTGGAGCGCTCGTCTCCGTGGACGCGGGGGCGACCATAGAGGGCTGGCACGGCGATGCGGCGCGAAGCTTCTACGTAGGAGGAGAGCCACCCGCGGAGGTGGCGCGTCTGATTCGGGTCACCAAGGAGGCGCTGGACGCTGGGATCGCCGCCGCTCGCCCTGGTGCGACGATCGAGGAGATCTCCGCAGCGATCGAAGACGTGGGCGTCGCCGCTGGGGTCGGCATCGTCCGCCCATATGTGGGGCACGGGATCGGCCGCGCCATGCATGAGGCACCCCAGGTGCCGAACTACCGCACAGGGCGAAAGAGCCTCACCCTAGCCCCAGGGCACTGCCTGGCGATCGAGCCAATGTTCACCCTCGGCTCCCCGGAAGTGGGGGTAATGGATGACGAGTGGACCGTTGTAACAATTGACGGGAGCCTCGCGGCGCACTTCGAGGACAGCATCGCCATCACCCCTGACGGGGCTCAGATCCTCACGAGACGGTGAGGGGGCGGCTCACGCTCAGCCTGAGCGTGGCGAGGGAGGGGTCTTCGTTGCGAGGGGGGCGGGGCTCTGCTAGGCTGCACCTTCGTGCGTTTGGGGTCTCTCCCCAGTCGTCCCCTGGCTCGCCAGGGATCAATCGCGCAGTCTGAAACGGGGGGTTGTTGGCGAAGAAGGATTCAATCGAAGTCGAAGGGACGGTTGTCGAGCCGCTGCCGAACACTCTGTTCGTCGTTGAACTCGAAAATGGCCATCGAATTCGTGCCTACATCAGCGGGAAGCTTCGGACGAATTTCATCCGAATCCTTCCGGGTGATCGGGTCAAGGTTGAACTCTCGCCATACGATCTGACACAGGGTCGGATCACCTACCGGTTGAAGTAGCAGCACAGGAGAACGAGTGAAAGTTTCTGCGTCGGTCAAGGTTCGTTGCGACAAGTGCCTCGTGATCAAGCGGCACGGTCGCGTCATGGTCATTTGCGAAAACCCGAAGCATAAGCAGCGGCAGGGATAGGGCAGTGGCACGAATCGCCGGCGTCGATATTCCACGAGAGAAGCGCGTTGAAGTCGCGCTCACCTACATCTTTGGCATTGGCCTGACCACGAGCCAGAAGATTCTGAAGCAGACCTCCATCAGCCCAGACATCCGTGTGAAGGACCTCTCGGAAGAGCAGATCAATCGCCTTCGCGAAGTGGTGGACAAGGGCCAGAAGATCGAAGGCGACCTCCGCCGTGAGATCGCGATGAACATCAAGCGCCTCATTGAGGTTGGCACGTATCGCGGCACGCGCCACCGCAAGAACCTGCCGTCGCGAGGTCAGCGCACTAAGACGAACGCGCGTCAGCGCCGTGGTGCTCGCAAGACCGTCGCCGGCAAGAAGATCGAGAAGAAGTAAGGCAGGGGAGTAGCAATGGCTGAGATGGAGAAGAAACCAACGAAGACGCGTCGTCGCGAAAAGAAGAACGTGCCAGTTGGCCAGGTGCACATTGCTGCCTCCTTCAACAACACCGTGATCTCCATCACCGACCCAACGGGAGCCGTGCTCTCATGGGGCTCGGGTGGGGTCGCCGGCTTCAAGGGATCGCGCAAGAGCACGCCATACGCTGCATCGCTCGGCGCTGAGGCTGCGGCGCGCAAGGCGATGGAGCATGGCCTTCGCTCTGTCGAAGTGTTCGTCAAGGGTCCAGGTGCTGGTCGCGAGCAGGCGATTCGTGGCCTGCAGACCGCTGGGCTCAACATCTCTGCAATTACCGATGTGACGCCGCTGCCACACAACGGCTGCCGTCCTCCGAAGAAGCGCCGAGTCTAGGAGAGGAGCGTCATGGGTCGCGATATTGGTCCGGTTTGCCGCCAGTGCCGTCGAGAGGGTACGAAGCTCTTCTTGAAGGGCGCGCGCTGCTACACCAAGAAGTGCTCGTTTGAGCGACGCCCAACCCCGCCCGGCATGCACGCCGTGCGACGCCGCAAGGTGGGTGACTACGGACTGCAGCTGCGCGAGAAACAGAAGATGCGACGCGTCTACCGGCTCGGTGAGGCGCAATTCCGTCGGCTCTTCGCAGAGGCGGAGCGCGGCACCGAGGTGACGGGCGAGAACCTGCTTCGCCTCCTTGAGCTGCGGCTCGACAATGTGGTCTTCCGCCTCGGCTTCGCGAGCTCACGTGACCAGGCGCGCCAGTACATCAACCATGGGCACTTTGCGGTGAACGGCTCTGCCGTCGACATCCCGTCGTACGGCCTGAAGCCAGGCGATGTGATCTCGCTCCGCCCAGGGCGTGCCGAGCTCACCCCGTTCAAGGAGGTCGTGGAGACGCTGAAGAGTGTCGCAACACAGGAGTGGCTCCGCGTGGACGCCTCGAAGATGGCGGGTCACGTAATTGCAGCTCCGCGCCGCGACCAGATGCCTGGCGACTTCAACGAGCAACTCGTCGTTGAGTTCTACTCGCGATAAGAGAGGAGAGAGAGATGACTGACGCAGTAACTTCACGAATCGCCCCGCTTGAGGAGCTCGGCTCGTACGGCAAGTACGAGGCTGGTCCCTTCGCGCCTGGCTACGGCGTCACGCTTGGCAATGCCCTGCGACGCGTCCTTCTCGGCTCACTTGAGGGCGCCGCGATCACCGCGGTACAGATCACCGGCGTACAGCAGGAGTTCTCATCGCTTCCTGGCGTCCGTGAAGACGTGGTGCAGATCCTTCTCAATATCAAGAAGATCCGACTCCGCAGTTTCGCGACTGGCCGCGTGGAGCTCACCCTGAACAAGAAGGGGGCGGGGAGCGTCACCGCTGGCGACATCACCCCGAACGGTCAGGTAGAGATCGTCAATCCTGAGCAGGTACTCATGACGCTCGACTCGGACAAGACGGCAATCGAGGCCTTCCTCGTGGTGGAGCGCGGCGTTGGGTACGTCTCTGCAGATCGACTCGAAGTCGAGCCAGACGGCGAGGCACGCCCCCGAGGCGTCATGGCCGTCGACGCAATCTTCACCCCTGTGCGCAAGGTGAACTTCACCGTCGAAAACACGCGCGTTGGCCAGGACGTCGACCGCGAGAAGCTCATCCTTGAGATTGAAACTGACGGCACGATCACGCCTGAGGAGGCGGTTCGCAAGGCGGCGGCCATCCTCGTCGGACAGTTCGCGGCGTTCTCCGGCCTCGGCGAGACGCCGGCCCCCGCTCCAGCCGCGGTGGCAGGTGGCAACCTGCTCGACCTCTCCATTGAAGATCTCGACCTGCCGATGCGTGCCTATAACGCGCTCAAGCGCGCGGGCATCGTCAAGGTGGGCCAGCTGTTGAGCGCGCTTGACGGCGGCGAAGCAGAGCTCCTGAAGCTTCGTAACTTCGGCCAGAAGAGCCTGACCGAAGTGCGTGAGAAGCTTGTCGAGCGCGGCTTTGATGTGCCAGAGAGCACGTTGCCACTCGATGCTGCATTTGATGATGAAGAAGACGACGACGATAACGACGAAGAAGTGAAGGCATAGCATGACGTCGCACGCAGTTGGTGGTCGTAAGCTTTCTCGCAAGCAGGGGCCACGGCTTGCCCTCTACAAGAATCTGATCGTCTCCGTGCTGCGTTACGAGCGCATTCAGACCACGGAGGCGAAGGCGAAGGAGATTCGTCCGCAGGTTGAGCAGATCATCACGCTCGCCAAGAAGGGCGGACTGAACGCGCGACGTGCGGTGATGGCCGCGCTTCCAGACGAGCCCCTCGTGGTTGAGAAGCTCTTCGGAGAGATCGTTCCGAAGTACGCGGCGCGCACCTCGGGCTACTGCCGCATTACCAAGATCGGGATCCGTAAGGGTGACGCCGCCCCCCTGGTTCAGCTTGAGCTCGTCTAGGAGGTTGATGTGAACATGAAGACGTGGACGCCTCGCGCCGCAGAGATTGAGCGCAACTGGTACGTGGTCGACGCCGAAGGGCAGACGCTCGGTCGCCTCGCGACGAAGATCGCCACTGCGCTTCTTGGCAAGTCGAAGCCGACCTATGCCGACCATATGGATACCGGCGACTTCGTGATCGTGGTGAATGCCGCAAAGCTCGTCGTTACCGGTGATCGACTCTTGAGCAAGCGATATCACTCCCACTCGGGTCACCCTGGTGGCCACCGCGAAGAGGGCCTCGGCGACCTGATCCAGCGCAAGCCAACTGAGGCGATTCGCCGCGCGGTAAAGGGGATGTTGCCAAAGACGAAGCTCGCAAACGCGCAGATGACGAAGTTGAAGATCTATGCGG
>JBEDBF010000018.1:0-14789 GCA_041177405.1 Chloroflexota bacterium
GTCAGGATCTGCTCCTTTCCGGCACGCTCAGGAAACTCCTTGGTGAGTCGAATCGCCTGGATGATCTCCTTGACCTTGCGCTCGTAAATGCTCCCCTGGAAGGCGGTCTCAGGGAGGAGGATGCTTCGCACAAGTTGCTGCGTGATGGTGGAACCACCACGCCCAGAGCCACCGAGGGTGTCAAGGGCAGCGGCAATGAATCCGAGTGGGTCAAAGCCGGAGTTCTCCCAGAAGGTTTTATCCTCGATCACCGTGGTTGTGTCGATGACGCGTGCGGGCATTTCCGAAAACGGGATCGTCTCGCGGAGATCCGTGCCGAAGTCGGCGAGCTTCACCGTGCCCGTCCGATCGAAGACGCCTGAATTTTCACCGAGCACGATTGAGTCTAGGTTTCGGGGATCTGGCAGATCGGCGAGCACCCGATCGTAGACGCGGGTGATGCCAAAGTAGGCAATGGTTGCGATGAAGAGGCTGATAGTGAGTAGGGCGAGCGGGAGAAGGACGGCGAGGCCGCCGCTGCGGCGACGCCCCCGCGGGGCGCCTTCAGGACGGTTTACTCCTGCCATGCTCATCTATCTGAAGGTAGCATAGCGTCGTGGTCACTTCGTATCGCTCCAAACTGCTTGCGGACTTCTCCGAGCGCGGTCTCATCCATGAGGTGAGCGCTGGTCTTGACGAGCGGATGGCGAAAGATCCCTCCATCTCCGCGTATATCGGCTTTGATCCGAGCGCCGATTCGCTGCATGTCGGCCATCTGATGGGCGTTCTCGCCCTGCGACGTCTGCAGCTCGCGGGTGGCCGCCCGATCGCGCTGGTTGGCGGGGGGACGGGGATGATCGGAGACCCTTCTGGTCGCTCCGCAGAGCGGAACCTCCTTGACCGCGGAACGCTTGACGCGAATCGTGCAGCGATCGGAGCGCAGCTCGCGCGGCTCCTTGACTTCTCTGGCGCATCAGGCGCCCTCTTGCTCGACAACCTTGAGTGGCTTGGCGATCTTGGGATGATTGACTTCCTACGCGACACAGGGAAGCACCTCACAGTGAGCTACATGCTTGCAAAAGACTCCGTGAAGAGTCGGCTGGAAGGCGGGCTCTCGTTCACGGAGTTCAGCTACATGCTCTTGCAGAGCTACGACTTCTTGATGCTGCGGAAGCTGCACGGCGTCGAGTTGCAAATGGGCGGGAGCGATCAGTGGGGGAACATCACCGCAGGGAGCGAACTGATCCGACGCGTCGATGGCGATGGACGCGAAGGCGCCCCACTCGCGTTCGGTCTCTGTTACCCACTCTTGCTCGCAAAGAGTGGCGAGAAGTTCGGCAAGACCGCAGAGGGGGCCGTCTGGCTCAGCGCCGAGCGCACCAGCCCTTTCGCCTTCCGCCAGTTTTTCATGGACCAACCTGACGAGGCGCTTGAGGAGCTGCTTCAGCGCCTCACCCTTGACGAGAGTGCAGCGATCCACGCGCTTCTCGCCGAGCATGCAAAGAACCCCGGGGGTCGTGCGGGACAGCGACGCCTTGCCACGGCGGTGACCACGCTGGTGCATGGTGAGAGCGAAGAGGCGCGCGCGCGGCAGGTTGCTGAAACGCTGTTCGGGGGACCTGAGGGCCGTGGGAGTGATCCGCGTGCGCTTGATGCGAACGGGCTCGCCACCCTGGCGGCGGAACTGCCAACCGCTCCACTCCCATCCACCGCAGAAGCAACGCTCCTCGATCTGGTGATCGCGGCCGGTTTCGCCACCTCCAAGAGCGAGGCGCGACGACTCGTGGAGCAGGGGGGCATCTCCATCAACGGCGAGGCGGCCGCTGACCCAATCGCTCTGGCAAGTGGCTTCAGCCGCTTGAGCGACGGGTCGCTCCTGCTTCGCAAGGGGCGACGCGACTATCGGATGTTGCGAGTGGGCTGAGCCCCTCGCCTATACTCAGCGCATGTCTGGTCACTCAAAATGGTCAACGATCAAACGCGCCAAGGGTGCGACCGATGCGAAGCGTGCTGCACAGTTCACCAAGGTTTCGCGCGAGATCACGATCGCTGCGCGGATCGGTGGACCAGACGCAGCCTCCAACCCGCGACTGCGCCTCGCCATTGAGAAGGGGCGATCGCTCAACATGCCGAACGACAACATCAAGCGGGCGATCGATCGCGCCTCAGGGCTCGGGCAGAGTGATGCGTATGAGGAGATCACCTATGAGGGCTATGGCCCCGGTGGCGTGGCGGTGCTCGTGGAGGCGGCAACGGATAATCGAAATCGAACCGCCTCGGAGGTTCGTAGCCTCTTCACGAAGGCGGGGGGGTCGCTTGCGAGTAGCGGTGCGGTGGCGTGGCAGTTTGAGGCCCGTGGAATCATTGAGTGTGGCGGTGATTTCGCAAAGGTTGGCGATGCGGCAATTGAGGCGGGGGCCGTTGATGTGGATGAGGCGGACGGGAGCGTCTTTGTCTACACAGATCCTGCGGCACTCGAGGCGGTCCGAGCGGGCCTTGAGGGCGCGGGCGTGAGCGTAAAGTCCGCGGAGGCGAGCATCGTTGCGAAGTCCACCATCGATGTCAGCGCCGACGATGCCCGAAAGAACATGAAGTTGGTCGATGCCCTGGAAGAGCTCGACGATGTACAGCGCGTCACTGCCAACTTTGAGCTGTCATCCGAGCTCTACGCTGAGCTGACGCGATGAGCCTGCGGGTCCTCGGCCTGGACCCTGGGACCGCGACCTTCGGCTGGGGGATGGTGGAGAGTGGCGGAGATCGCCCGCGCTATATCACGCACGGACTGATCACGACTTCGTCAACGCTCTCACTCGGAGAACGCCTCCTGCACATCAGGACAGAGTTGACGCAGATTGCGCGGAGTGAGCGACCAGACCGGATTGCGATTGAACGCATCTTCTCGCAAGGGAATCTCCAATCTGCGGTTGCGGTTGCCGCGGCACGCGGACTTGCGCTGATGATCGCAGCGGAACTCATGATTGAGGTGGTAGAGGCAACCCCGTCAGAAATGAAGAGCGCGATTGCTGGAGACGGACGCGCGAGCAAGAGTGGCGTGATTCATGCGGTAACGAACTTGCTCAATATTGCCGGTCGACCCCTTGCGGATGACGCAGCCGACGCGCTCGGCCTCGCAATCTGGGGTGCTGGTGCTCTCCGCATGCAGCAGCTGGCAGGCTCCGCGCGACTTGATCGCTCGGCATCTGCTGGGGCGTCGCAAGAGAGTGGATTCGATCGTGCCGTGCGTAAGGCACTGCGCGGAGAACGGAGATAGCGGTGTACGCATTCGCGTCGGGGAGTGTGCGCTGGACGGAAGACGACGCGGTGGTCATTCTGAGCGGTGGGCTCGGTCTCCGCGTTCGGGTCCTCCCGAGCCTCCTCTCCACGCTTCGGGAAGGTGTAGACGTTGAGCTTTACCTGCATCACATCGTTCGTGAAGATCAGGAGTCACTCGTTGGGTTTACGAGCCGCGATCAGGAGCGCCTCTTCGCAACGCTACTTGATGTGAGCGGGGTTGGCCCAAAGGTCGCGCTTGCACTTCTCGACACACATGGCGCTGAGGGTCTGCGCCGTGCGCTCGTTGACGGGGACGAGAAGCTGTTGGCCACTGCGCCTGGCGTTGGGCGACGGCTTGCCGCTCGCATCATCGTTGAGCTTGCCGATAAGATTGCGCGTGACGCGGCTGGTGATACGACGCAGAAGGGCGGCGTGAAGGGTCGCGATGGAGGTGACCTTGCCGCCGCACTTCGCAGCCTCGGATTCCCCCCGCGAGATGCGCGCGAGCTTGCCGCGACTGTTGAAGAGGACCCCGCCATGCGTTCGGCACCGCTGGATGCGCGCCTCCGAGCCGCGCTTCGCGAGCGGGCGTAGGCGAGAGGGGGTGCAGTGTGATTGAGCCGAAGGCCAACGACACCGAAGATCAAAGTCTTGAGGTATCGCTGCGTCCGACTTCGTTGGGGGAGTACATCGGCCAAGGCGAAGCCAAGCGCTCACTCACGACCCTGCTGCAGGCGGCTCGCGAGCGCGGAGAGGCTGCCGATCACCTGCTCCTCCATGGTCCGCCTGGCCTCGGCAAGACCACGCTCGCCGCGATCGTTGCACATGAACTTGGTGTGCAAATCCGCTTCACCTCCGGAACGGCGATCGATCATGGCGGAGATCTTGCCGCGATCCTGACCAACCTCGCGCCGCGGCAAGTCCTCTTCATTGACGAGATCCATCGACTCGGCCGCGCCGTTGAAGAGGTGCTCTACCCAGCGATGGAGGACCGCTCGATTGATATCGTGATCGGCAAGGGACCCTCTGCTCAACCACTGCGACTCGAAGTGCCACCATTTACGCTGATTGGTGCAACAACGCGGATTGGAATGCTCTCCGCGCCACTTCGCGATCGTTTCGGCGCATCGCAGCGTCTTGACTTCTACACCGACGACGATCTGGCTGCAATCGTGCGACGTTCAGCCGGAATCCTCGGCGTGAGCGCTACGGATGATGCGGCGGCGCTCATCGCGGCACGAAGCCGAGGGACACCTCGCATAGCAAACCGGCTCCTTCGCCGCGTGCGTGATGAGGTGCAGGTAGCGGGATTCGCGGAAATCACCAAAGAGCGAGCACACACAGCACTTGCGGGACTGCAGATTGATGATGCTGGTCTGGACGCAACAGATCGAAAGCTGCTGCAAGTGATGTTGGACAAGTTTGATGGCGGTCCGGTTGGGGTGGCGGCGATGGCTGCACTCCTCGGAGAATCGCCCGACACGCTTGAAGATGTGTTTGAGCCATTTCTGCTCCGGATCGGGTTCTTAGACCGTACACCTCAGGGTCGCGTGGTCACCGAACGCGGTCGTGCGCATCTTGGACGTAGCAGTGCGTCGCTCTGGAGTGGGAGCTGAGCGAGAGCGCGCGGCTCGCCGCACTCTCCGATCCGGCGACACTGCCAGCACGAGCACGGCGCTCGCTGCGCTTCACCGTCAGCGCCACTGACCCCTACTCAAATGCGCGTGCAGGTACGTTGACGCTGCCGCATGGCGTTGTTGAGACGCCTGACTTCATGCCCGTCGGCACGAATGCCACCGTGAAGTCACTCGATCCAGATGACTTACATGCGATTGGCGCGCAGATCATCTTGGCGAATACGTACCACCTCTATCTTCGACCTGGACACGAGCGAGTTCAGCGTCTCGGCGGCCTCAATCGCTTCGCGGCGTGGAGTAAACCGATCCTCACAGATTCGGGTGGCTTTCAGGTGGTCTCCCTCGGTCCACTTATGCGCATCCGTGAAGAGGGGGCGCGATTCCACAGCCACCTCGACGGGAGCCAGCACCTCTTCACGCCAGAACGGTCGATCGAAGTCCAGGAGGCGCTTGGGCCAGACATCGCCGTAGCATTTGATCAGCCTGTGATGCCAGGCGCAAGTGAACGCCGCGATGTAATGCGAGCCATGCAGCGTACCCACCGCTGGGCGGTGCGATCACTTCGCGCGCACACACGAGAGGATCAGGCACTCTTTGGCATTGCGCAGGGCGGCATTGATCCTGAACTACGGGCTGAATCGGCCACCTACATCCGCGCGCTCCCGTTTGAAGGGATCAACCTTGGTGGACTTGCCGGCGATGAGACTCCAGAAGAGCGCAACACGGCAATTGAATCAACGATCGCTGCGCTTAATGGCGATCAGCGCGTGCGCTACCTGATGGGGCTCGGATCGCCGATAGATCTGCTGGAGGCGGTACTGCGAGGCGTTGACCTCTTCGACTCCGTTCTTCCCGCGCGAGTGGCGCGCAATGGTCAAGCGTGGGTGACAGGGGGACGCATGAACCTCCGCAATGCGCGGCACCTGGACGAAGATGAGCCCCTTGACGCGCGCTGCGACTGCTCCACCTGCCGTAGATTCAGCCGCGCCTATCTCGCCCACCTCTTCCGCGCTGAGGAGCTGCTCGGCTACCGCCTGCTCACGATTCACAACCTGCGCCACCTGAGCGCCTTCATGCGTGCCATTCGGTTGGCACTCGGCTCGGGTACACTCGCAGCCGAGCTGCCACGGCTTCGTGCCGCGGCTGGGGGGCCGGGGACCCCTCGCTTAGGAATCGGCGATGAGCCCTCCGAAGAGCCCGCTCGCGGCGCAATGCGTCCACGGTACGCCGAGGATGGCAGGCTTCGCGGAGTCAATCGACAGAGGGCAACAGCAAAAGAAGGTAGGGAATAGAGATGGCCGAGAAGAGCGAGAGCAAGAGCCCGAAGTCGGCTACGCCCGACAAGACCGAAGCGAAAGTGGACGCGAAGGCATCATCAGAGCGCAGCCGCGCCGTGGATGCCGCAATCCTCACCATTGAGAAGCAGTTCGGTCGCGGAGCGATCATGAAACTTGGCTCACGTGAGCGACTTGAGGTTGACACCATTCCAACGGGTGCGATTTCCCTAGACCTAGCACTCGGCGTCGGCGGTTTACCGCGCGGGCGCATCAGCGAGATCTTCGGTCCAGAATCGTCTGGTAAGACCACGATCTGCCAGCACATCATCGCTGAGGCGCAGCGTCGTGGAGGTGTCGCCGCGTTCATCGACGTTGAGCATGCGCTCGACTCTGCCTATGCGGCGGCGACAGGCGTGAACGTTGATGAGCTCCTTGTCTCGCAGCCAGATACAGGTGAACAGGCGCTAGAGATTGCCGAAACGCTGATTCGATCAGGCGGCGTGGACATTGTCGTCGTGGACTCTGTTGCGGCCCTGGTGCCTCGAGCAGAAATTGAAGGCGAGATGGGCGACTCGTTTGTCGGTATCCAGGCGCGCCTCATGAGCCAAGCGCTGCGTAAGTTGACTGGCGCCGTTGCGCGCTCGAATACAACACTCCTCTTCACCAATCAGCTCCGCGAAAAGATCGGTGTGATGTACGGCAGTCCGGAAACGACCCCAGGTGGTCGTGCGCTGAAGTTCTATGCCTCGGTGAGGCTTGACATTCGTCGCATCGAAACGATCAAGACGGGCACCGAGTCAGTTGGATCACGCGTGCGAGTGAAAGTGGTGAAGAACAAGGTTGCGGCACCGTTCCGCATCGCCGAATTTGACATCATGTATGGCGAAGGGATCAGCATGGAGGGTGGCCTCCTCGACGTCGGCGTAGCGGGAGATATCGTCTCCAAGACTGGCGCATGGTTCAACTTTGGTGATGTGCGACTCGGTCAAGGGCGCGAACAGTCAAAGGAGTTCCTCAAGTCCAATCCAGCGGTCGCCGCCGAGATTGACGCCAAGATTCGGGCCGCAACTGCCACGCTCGACGTTCCTGTTGCGCCTCCAGGCGACGGGGAGTAGTCGCGCCGCGCGGTGAGACGCCGCAAGGATCCGGCGCTCGTTAAAGAGCGTCACGCAGCGGCAGATGCGGCTGAGGTGCTGGAGGCCGCTGCGCGATCGCTCTCGGGCGCTCCTCGTAGTAAGCGCTCGCTGGCTGAGCGACTGATCGCCGCGGGGTACCCCGAGGCCCACGTCACAGCTGCCACCGATCGACTCGAAGCGGTCGGCATTATTGATGACGAGCGGCTGGCGCGCTCCTTGGTTGAGTCGCGCGACCGCTCACGACAGCGTGGGGATCGGGCGCTGGTAGAAGAGCTGCGACGTCGTGGAGTCCCAGATGATGTTGCGGCACGCGTCTTGGCAGAGCGAGCAGGTGAGGCGGAGGGCGAGCTTCCTCGAGAGGGAGAGAGCACGCCGCTCAAGGCGGAGGAGCGTGCTGCGTATGCGGCGGCTGCCAAGGTGCGCCTCCGAGGGGGCGACGTCCGCGCCGAGGTTCTACGTGTCGCGCAGGCACTGGGGCGGCGTGGCTTCCCCCCGGGGCTCTCGTGGCGGATCGCTCGTGAACGAGTAGAAGGGGCAGGGGAGGGCCAGCGAACGCTCCCAGCCCCTGAAGACGTGCAGGGGGACGTATGACCCGCCTGTGGCCGCTTGAGTGGCCCCACGAGGCGTTTGACCGCAACTGGCCGAGGTCGTAGCCTTCAGACCCAGCCAGTTGGCTGGCCAATTGACCTATTACCGCGCGTCAGCCCGCGGGGCACGGCTGACAAGAGGGAACCAATGGAAAACCTTAACGGGGTCATCCCCGTCGTTGCCGCTATTCTCGGACTTCTTCTGGGTGTGCTCATTCGGCAGTTCATTGCTGCTGCCGGAATCCGTGCGGCCACCGTTCGGGCTCGCAGCATTGTGGAAGAGGCGCGCCAGCAGCAGAGCGCGCTCATCATCGCTGCCAAGGGAGAGATCTCCCGTATGCGGGTGGCGGCAGAGGATGGCTTGCGCCAGGAGCGCGAACAGATCACTGCAGAGACGGAGCGTTCGCGTCTGCGAGAGGTGGCGCTAGGGGAGCGTGAAGCCTTCTTTGCGGAGCGCGAAGTGTCCATTGCTGAACGTGAGCGCGGTCTGCTGGAAGAGGCGGCAGGGCTTGAGTCAGCTCGCGCCTCAGTGAATGCACGGCTCGCTGAGATTGCTGGGCTAGATGCCGAGTCGGCACGGAAAGAGGTGCTAGAACGTCTCACTGAAGAGGCAGAGACGGAAGCGAACCGCCTGCGCGCAACGCTTGAGCGCAGGGCTGCCGACGAGGCCGCGGATCGGGCGCGCGAGATGATCCTTACTGCCATGCAGCGCGTTGCGGCCGATCACAGCACTGAGCACTCAGTCACCCACATCAAGCTTGCAAGCGAAGAGATGAAGGGACGGCTGATCGGACGCGAAGGGCGCAATATCCGCGCGCTGGAAGCGGCCACCGGCGTGGAGCTGCTCATTGATGAAACTCCAATGCAGGTGACGCTTTCGTCGTTTGATCCTGTCCGCCGCCAGGTGGCGAGGGTCACGATTGAACGTCTGATGCAAGACGGCCGAATCCATCCGGTTCGGATCGAAGAGGTGGTTGAGAAGGCCCAGAGTGAAGTCGATGCCACCGCGCTCAAAAACGGGGAGGAAGCAGCGCTAGAGGTTGGCGTGACGGGAATCCCGACGGAGCTGCTGCGCATCCTGGGCCGCCTCCAATGGCGCACCTCGTACGGACAGAACGTATTACTGCATTCCATTGAGACCGCACAGGTCGCGGGAGCGGTTGCGGGTGAGCTCGGAATGGATATTCGTGCAGCGAAGGTCGGCGGGCTGCTGCACGACATCGGTAAGGCGCTCGACCATGAAATTGAGGGCACTCACGCGGCGATCGGTGCTGATCTTGCGCGTCGACATGGGATGCCTGAAGGAATTGTGAATGCGATCGCTGCGCATCATCAAGAGGTTGAGTGCACCGCTCGTGAAGCGCCAATTGTTCAGGTGGCTGACGCGATCAGCGCTGCGCGTCCAGGTGCCCGTGGAAATCAAGCAGAGGCGCACCTGCGTCGGCTCGAAGATCTCCAGAACATCGCGATGAGCTTTGACGGCGTGGAGAAGGTCTACGCAGTCCAGGCGGGTCGAGAAGTTCGCATCCTTGTTCGCCCGGACAGTGTTGACGATGATCGCGCCCGAGAGATCGCGCGTGATGTTGTGAAGCGAATCGAGGAACAGCTTTCGTATCCTGGTCAGATTAGGGTCACGGTCATTCGCGAGACGCGGGCGGTGGATTACGCCCGCTGAGCGGGCAACGCCCCTCCTCGCGGTCGCCGGCCCAACCGCGGTTGGGAAGAGTGCCGCTGTTCTCGAACTCGCAGAGCTCCTCGAGCGAGATGGGATTCGTGCGGTCCTGATCTCAGCGGACTCACGTCAGGTCTTTCGCGGATTCAACATTGGAACCGATAAACTCCCGGCGAGCATCCTTGCAGCACGACCACACGCTGGGATTGATGTCGCGGAAGCAGATCAACCGTTCACGCTCTATGACTGGCTTGCGATCGCTCGTGAGGCGGCGGCGGGCATACCCGGTGGCGAGACGCCTCAGATCGCTATCGTTGTCGGCGGGACTGGCTTGTATCATCGCGGACTCTTGCGTGGTTTCCTGGTGGGTGGCGCGCGGCCGCATGATCCAGAGCTGCGGGCTCGCCTTGAGCGCGAACTTGCCGAAGAGGGGAGATCTCACATCGAGGCGCAGCTCCGCGGCTTGAACCCAGCGGCAGCCGATGCGGTAGCGAACGCAAGTCCTCGGCGAATCTTACGTGCACTCGAGATCGCTCAACTCGGCGGTGATTCAGTGGCAACGGAAGAGGAACCATGGTCAGCCCCTCACGCATATGTGCTTCTCGATGAGCCAGATCTAGTGGCGCACCGCGAGAAGATCGCCGAGCGGTCTGCCGCTCAGTTTCGTGGCGGTCTCGTTTCTGAAGCAAAGTCTCTCGCTGCCCGACTCCCGGCTGGGACCCCCGCGCTTTCTGGGATTGGGTATCGCGAAGCGCTGCAGTTTCTCGCGGGAGATATCACCGAGGAGAAGGCCATCACACACTCGTCAGGGCGAAACTGGGCGTACGCTCGACGCCAGCGCACCTGGTATCGAGGAGAACCGATCACGCACACCCTCCATGCAGGCTCGCGCCAACCTGCCGCCATGGTTGCGGCGGCACTGCGTATCATTGCCCATGATCTAATCAAACAAGCGGGAGAGTAGATGGGGGAGCGCACGGTGCGAAAGAAGAGAGCCCCAATCTCAATTGCTCCACCAGTAGAGCGTGCATTTCTGATTGCTGTTGAAAGCGGCAACGATCTTGGTTGGCCAGCGATTGATAGCCTTGAAGAGCTTGCCAGTCTTGCACGGACGGCTGGTGCTGAGATCGTTGGTGCCGAGTGGCAGCAGAGACGGCACGCGGATCCAGATACCTACATTGGAGCGGGTAAGGCCCGCGAACTGATTGCCGCAAAAGCGGAAACCGGCTTCACGTTGCTCATTGCAGACGATGAACTCTCTCCAACGCAGCAGCGCGGACTGGAGGAGGTTCTTGAGGTCAAGGTCATCGATCGAAGCCGTCTGATCCTTGACATATTCGCGATGCATGCTCGAACCCACGAGGGGCGTCTTCAGGTTGAGCTTGCGCAGTTGGAGTATCAGCTGCCGCGACTCACGCGACTGTGGACGCACCTGTCGCGGACGGGCGGTGGCATCGGAACGCGAGGGCCGGGCGAATCACAGCTAGAAACAGACCGACGACTGATTCGAGATCGGATTTCGCTGATGAAGGCACGTGTGGACCAGGTGCGCCGAAGTCGAGAGACGGGGGCCAAGGCACGTACAGCTGGCGGAGTGCCAACGGTCGCAATTGTCGGATACACCAATGCAGGAAAGTCCACGCTCCTCAACAGCCTTGTCGGGAGCACAGAGGTTCTCGCGGAGGACCGTCTGTTCGCAACACTCGATCCGACGAGTCGACGCCTAAAACTGCCAAGCGGAGCACATGCGGTACTCACCGACACCGTAGGGTTCATCCATAAGCTGCCACATCAGTTGGTTGACGCGTTCCGTGCAACTCTGGAGGAGGTAGAGCGCGCCGACCTACTCCTTGAGGTCATTGATGCGTCGGACCGACACTGGGCGGAGCATCGTGCAACCGTCCAGGCGGTGCTCACTGAGCTCAACGTTGATGAGAAGCCCCGCATCGCGGTGGCAAACAAGTGTGATCGTCCGAATGCCGCACTGCTCATCGACGGAGCCATCAAAGTATCGGCGGCCACAGGGGAGGGAATCCCTGCGCTTCGAGTCGAACTTGAGGCGATCCTTCAACGCCAAGGGGTGGCGGTAGACCTAGAGCTTCCATACGGGGTTGTGGGTGAGGTTGAGGCGATCAGGGCCAGGACTGGGATTCAGGTCGCATATGAGGATTCTGTTCTTCACGTGACAGGTTTTGCGCCAGAGGAGGTTGCCAAAGAACTGCAACTGCTCAAGCGGCGAGCAATTGGCCGGGTTCTATAGCTCTGGCATAGGGGGCAGATAGCCTTCGGTCTTCTCATGGATGTGCTTCCGATAATGATAGTTATGTGACGAATCATTGGGCTGGTTGAGCACGAGCGGCGTAGCGAAGGCGTATCCTCTTCCCCATGCGGATCGAATTCATCGCTCAGGCTGGTGTGAAGATCCATACGGCGCACGGCTCCATCCTCTGTGATCCATGGTTCAATCCGGCCTACTACGCGGGTTGGTTCCCATATCCTCGGAACGACGGCCTAGACCATGCGGCCCTCGGGGCGACCGACTATCTCTACATCAGCCACCTCCACCGGGACCATTTTGACCCTGAGTGGCTCGCCCGCTGGTGCAACAAGGAGGCCATGGTCATCCTCCCCGCCTACCCGCTCCCCGAGCTCAGGGAGGCTCTGACGGCGCTCGGCTTTCACCGCTTTATCGAGACGGCCTCTGGTGTGCCGGTACAGCACGGCGGCCTGACGCTCGTTGTCGAGGCGCTCACGGCGCCTACGGACGGTCCGATTGGCGATTCCGCCCTGTTGGTGGATGACGGCACCGAGCGTGTCCTGAATCTGAACGACAGCCGTCCCATCGACCCCGATCGTCTGCTCGTGCAGGGAGCGGTCGACATTTGCCTTCTCCAGTTCAGTGGAGCCATCTGGTATCCAATGGTCTACGAGCTCCCCGAACGCGCCAAGGAAGCGTTCGCGAAGAAGAAGCGCGCCGCCCAGTTCGCACGCGCAGCTCGCTATGCGGAGATCATTAGCCCACGCGTGGTCATCCCCTCTGCCGGCCCCCCATGCTTCCTTGACGAGGATCTCTTCCGCTGGAACGACGTGAAGAATGCAGACGACTCCATATTTCCGGATCAGCGCCAAATGGTTAATTACCTTGAGCGCGCGGGTCAACATGCGGTCTTGATGCTCCCAGGCAGCTTTGGCGAGTTTGATGCCTCAGGGAGATTCTCTGTTACGCACCCGAAGGGCGATGCGTCTGTGCAAGATGTCTTTGCAGATAAAGAGGCGTATTTGCGTACGTACGCAAGAGACCTAGCTCCCCGTATAGCGGCGGAAAAGGTTTCGTGGGTTGGGCCTCGCGCCAACCTTGTTGCGGATCTGAAGGCCTGGTTTGAGCCGTTGATGGCACTCGGTCCGCGGGTGTGTGACGGGATTGGCGCAGCCGTGCGTATCGAGACCGACGATGAGAGCGTGCTACTCGACTTCCCCGAGCGCGAGGTTCGCGAAGATGACGGGCGCGAAGTGGACTTCCGGTTCACTATCCCCCGCCTCCTGCTGGACCACTTGATCCGAACGCGTACGGACGACTGGGTGAACTCGCTCTTCCTCTCCATGCGGTTCAGCGCCTGGAGGCGCGGGGCCTACAACGACTACATCTACACGTGGTTCAAGTGCCTCTCGGTGGCACGAATCCAATACGCGGAGGGGTTCTATGCAGAGAACGGTCCCACTGAAGGGACGTTTGAGATCGGTGGATGGCAGGTACAGCGCCGCTGTCCGCACATGAAGGCTGACCTGACTCGGTTCGGCACCGAGGATGGCGAGAGGTTGACCTGCAGCATCCATGGCTGGCAGTGGGATCTAGCATCGGGTCGCTGCCTCACCTCTGAGGGGCATCCGCTCTTTGCTCGGCCGGTCAGTGCTGCTGCTCAAGAACACGCCGCGCACCTTGCTGGAAGTGAACCACCAAGCCCTGACCAGCACGCGGGCGGTCCCGAGGGGAGTTAGCGGGCTTCGAGAGTCCTCGCCAGGCGGGTCGCCAGGTCAGTTGAGCGACCACCCCCCATGACAAGCACGACGGCTCCGGGAGGAACTGAGTCAGCAATTCGATCGGCAGTCGCCTCAACTGATCCAGGGGCCTCTGCGACTACACCGTGCCTGGCGACCGCTGCAGCGAGTGCGGCTGCACTCGTGATTGAGAGATCGGTGTCCCGTATGGCGAAGATGTCTGCGACGAGCACACGGTCTGCGGCGGCACATGAGCGAGCGATGGGAGCCAGAAGGGCGGCGGTACGGTGGTAGGTCAGCGGCTCAATCGCGAGCACGAGTGGGCGCCCCGGATAGCGAAGGCGCACCGTTGAGATCGTTGCATCGATAGCGGTTGGATGGTGTCCGTAGTCGTCCAAAATCGTGATCCCGCCGCGGTCGTAGCGAACCTCCATGCGCCGACCCACCCCGGGAAAGTTCGCGAGTGCGCTGCGAATCCCCTCGCTGCTCCCACCAGCAGCTGCGGCAAACAGGGCGACGCCGAGAGCATTTGCGGCGTTGTGAGCCCCTAGAAGTCCTATGGGTATGTCTGTGCCGACCAGCTCGGCAGCGGCAGGGGCGAGCCTGACTGCGCGCGCGCTTAGGGTGAGATTCCGCAGGGCAACCCTCCCCTCTCCAGCCTCTACGAGCTCAGCGACGGCATCGGCGTGCTTTGAAGGCCCCGTCTCTGCGTGTCTCTGTGAACGGACGACGTAGGTGAGAAGGCTCTCGCGATTGTGATCCTCGAGTGCAGCCGCGACCTCAGACCCACCGACATCGGTGACATTGATGACAAGCGGTCCCCGCGTAAGCACGGGGGCGGCCCATGAAGCGAAGGTTCGCACGACCGCAGCGCGATTCTCAAAGACGTCGGGATGATCCCAATCCGCGTTGAGGATCAGCGCAGCGTCTGCGACGTACGGGTCAAAATTGCCACCGTATTCATCAGCTTCAACGATGAAGCCAGGCTCGCTCCCTAAGTGAACCGGAGCGCCAGTGGGGCTCCCCTCCCCCTCCGGGAGGGGTCCTCCGACAAACGCCGAGGGATCACGCCCAGAGGCCCTCAGGGCGGCCAGCAGCCAGCCGGTTGAGGTCGTCTTTCCGTGCGTTCCGGCAACTCCGAGAAGTGGCCCGCCGCGCGTGGCGGCCGCGTCAGCGATCACCTGCTGAAGGGAGATCAGCGGCAGTCCTGCCGCTCGTGCCGCCTGCAACTG
>JBEDBF010000019.1:0-23414 GCA_041177405.1 Chloroflexota bacterium
GCATTGCGGGCGCAACGAGTGGCGGTGACGGATCATTTGTGGTGCTCGCTGGCGTTGCTGGACTCCTCGCGGGTGCGTTCAGCATGGCGGCGGGCGAGTACGTTTCTATGCGAAGTCAGACCGAGGTCCTGGAGCGCCAGATTGAGTTGGAGCGCGCGGAACTTGAGGCGATGCCTGAAGAGGAGGAGAAGGAGATCGCGGCCATCTATCGCGGTCGTGGATTTGGCGAGGCGGAGGCGAGCTCGATTGCGAAGCAGTTGATGGCGGATCCGAAGGTTGCGATCGAGACGCTGGTACGAGAGGAGCTGGGCCTCGATCCTGAAGAGCTCGGTTCTCCGTGGGGGGCGGCGATCGGTTCGTTCCTTGCCTTTGGCGTTGGCGCATTCGTGCCGCTCTTGCCGTTCATCCTTTTGAGTGGTGGTACGGCGCTTGCAGTGAGCATTGGCCTCACTAGCCTTGCTCTCTTCGCGGTAGGGGCTTCGGTCAGCCTGCTCACCGGGCGCTCAGCAATCTACTCAGGAGCGCGCCAACTGCTTATTGGTGCAGCCGCGGCGGGAATCACGTATCTCATTGGCAGCCTCATCGGCGTGAACGTCTAAGCAATGCCACTTCCACCAGATCCCGTTCTCTTCGCGCTGGGACCGCTGGAGATTCGGTGGTACGGACTCCTGTACGCCGTCGGGCTTGTGGTGGTCTATCAATTCATGATGCGCGAAGCGAGGCGGCGTAAGCTGAACGCAGACCTGATCGCAAATGGGCTGATCATCATCTCCATCGCCGCACTGCTCGGCGGTCGTCTGTATCACGTCGTTGATGCGTGGGATCGTTATTCTGCGAATCCGATCGGCGCACTTATTCCGCCGTATGAGGGACTCGGTGCGCCGGGGGGAATCATCACGGGCGCGGCTGCGCTCGCGCTGCTGTTGCGACGCTGGAAGCAGTCGCCGTGGGGCTGGGTCGACGTGGCGGGACCCGCGATCTTGGTCATGCAGGCGATCGCGCGGTGGGGGAACTGGTTCAACCAAGAGCTCTATGGGCTCCCAACCGATCTTCCCTGGGGCCTCGCGATTGAGTGCGCGTATCGCACGGTAGAGACGAGCTGCAGTGCAATTGGCGAGGGCGCTCGATTCCATCCCCTCTTCCTCTACGAGTCGCTCTCGGGGCTTGCTGGCGCCCTGATCTTGCCTGCGCTCGGGGAGCGACTGAAGGGTCGCGTCGTTTCCGGCCTGATTGGACTCTCCGCTCTAGCCTGGTACTCCGTGACCCGACTCCTCTTGGAGGGGTTGCGCTTGGAGAACTGGCGGCTCGGCGATATCCCAACCGCATACGTGGTGATGGGCGGAGTCTTCGTTGCGACGCTTGCCGTTGCAGCGCTTCGCGTGCGTTCAGCAACTCCTCGAAGCGGGACGGAGAAGGTGCGCGCAAGGCGCCCACAGACGAAGCGGCGGGCGCGGCGCTAGGATTCGGGGGAGCAGGAGAAGCGGAGGGGATATGGCAGGGATTCAGCGACGCAAGGTCACCGTCATCGGCGCAGGAAATGTCGGCGCCACCACTGCACAGCGGATCGCCGAGTCTGGTCTTGCCGACGTGATCCTCGTCGACATTGTTGAGGGACTTCCGCAGGGGAAGGGGCTCGACCTCGCAGAAGCGGCACCAGTCATGGGCCACGACGCGCGCATCGTCGGGACGAACAGTTATGACGACACAAAGGGTTCCGACATCATCGTTGTCACAAGCGGTATTGCCCGCAAGCCAGGGATGAGCCGCGATGACCTGATCAGTACGAATGCAGGGATTGTTCGCGGCGTGGTGACGGAAGCAACGAAGCGCTCGCCTGACGCGATCCTCGTGATCGTGACGAATCCTCTTGATGCCATGTGCCACGTGGCGCT
The DNA here is from genome assembly GCA_041177405.1 of Chloroflexota bacterium. Classification (GTDB taxonomy): domain Bacteria; phylum Chloroflexota; class Limnocylindria; order Limnocylindrales; family Limnocylindraceae; genus Limnocylindrus. Next base: position 1,893 of record JBEDBF010000019.1, read on the forward strand.
GAAGGCCTCAGGCTTCCCGAAGAAGCGCGTGATCGGCATGGCCGGCACACTCGACTCCGCGCGCTTCCGCCACTTCATTGCCACAGAGACTGGGGTTAGCGTTGAAGACGTTCGCGCCTTCGTCCTTGGCGGTCACGGGGACACGATGGTGCCGCTTCCGCGATATTCGGCCGTGGGTGGCATTCCGCTCCCAGAGATGCTGAGCGCCGAGCGCATCGAGGCGATCGTGAAGCGCACTCGCAGCGGTGGTGCAGAGATCGTGGAGTTACTGAAGACCGGCAGCGCCTTCTATGCGCCAGCCGCCGCAACATTTGAGGTCGTGGAGAGCATCCTGCTCGATCGCCGCCGCCTCATCCCATGCGCGGCATATCTCGAAGGTGAGTACGGCGTGCAGGGGCTCTACGTTGGGGTTCCGGTGGTCATCGGTGCGAGTGGCATCGAGAAGATCATTGAGATCACACTGACCCCAGAGGAGAGCGCCGCCTTCAAGAGGTCAGCGGATGCGGTGCAGGAGCTCGTCGCGCTTCTCTAGCGGACTACTGGGACTCGGGCCAGCCGGAACTAGAACCAGCGGGTGGTGATCACTTTCTTCGTCGTGTAGAACTCCACGCCATCTCGCCCAGTCGCGTGTAGGTCGCCGAAGAAGCTCTTCCGGCGTCCGCTGAAGGGGAAGAAGGCCATCGGTGCCGCAACGCCCACATTGACGCCGAGCATCCCTGAGGTGGCGCGACGCTTGAACTCACGCGCCGCCTTCCCGAGGCGGTGTAAATGGAGCCAGCGTTGCCGTACTCGTTGGTCTCCGCCATCAGGCGCAGCGCCTCGTCCAAGTCTTTTGCGTAGAGGACGGAGAGGACGGGTCCAAAGACCTCCTCGCGTGCGAGCGGTGAGTGTTCTTCAATGTTCAGCATCGTCGGACCAACAAAGAATCCCTTCGCTGGACCAGTTCCGCGTCCGTCACGAATCATTTTTGCGCCAGCGGCAACCCCTTCATCAACGAGGCGATGGATGCGCTCGCGCGCCTCGCCGCGAATCACGGGGCCGAGCGAGACCCCTTCGTCGAGTCCGAAGCCCATCTTGATCGTCTCGGCGTGTTCCACGAGTTTTGGTAGGAGTCGCTCGCGTGCCTCGCCAACCACGGTGAGTACAGATCCGGCGAGACAGCGCTGCCCCGCGTTGCCAAAGGCTGACTCGGCAATATTCGGCACGCTCTGCTCCAGCACCGCGTCTGGCATGGCGATGATGTGATTCTTCGCGCCGCCGAGTGCCTGCACGCGCTTCCCGTTCTTTGATGCGGTCTCGTAGACGATTCGCGCGACGCGCTCGGAGCCGACGAAGCTGACCGCATCCACGCCAGGATGGCTGATGAGGCCGGTGACCGTCTCCACGGCGCCGTGCACGAGGCTGACAACACCGGTCGGGATGCCTACCTCTTCACAGAGTTCCACGATGCGCTGCGATGAGAGCGGCGTGCGCTCAGATGGCTTCAGGATGAAGCTGTTCCCGCAGGCGATCGCGAGTGGGAGCATCCACATCGGCACCATGAAGGGGAAGTTGAACGGGGTGATGCCGGCGACCACGCCAACAGGGAAGCGCACCATCTCAGAATCGATGCCGCGTGAGACCTGATCAAGGTTCTGCCCCATGAGCAGGGTCGGGGCGCCACAGGCGAAGTCGACCACTTCGATGCCTCGGCGGACCTCGCCTGCCGCGTCGGAGAAGACCTTCCCGTTCTCAGTGGTGACAAGTTTGGTCAGCGCCTCGCGATTATCAAGCAGGGCTTCGCGCAGCTTGAAGAGGTAGGTGGCCCGCTCGGGTGGCGGCATCTCGCCCCACTCATGAGCCGCGTCGCGAGCCCCAGCGACAGCGGCGGCGACGTCGGCGGCGTTGGAGAGTGGGACGTGCGCGAGGATCTGCTCCGTGGCTGGGTTAGGGACGATCAGCGTCTCGCTGGACGACGAGGCGACCCAGCGTCCTGCGATGAAGTTTTTCAGCGTTTCGGGCGCCTTCTGCGCTGCGAGGTGCTCGATGTTCATGGGCATGGCTTCATTCTGCCGCAGGGGTCGCAGTTGTGCCGCAGGGCGCGGAAGTGTCGCACGCTGCGCGACAGCGGCGGGTATTCTCTGCGTACGCGGTCTATTGACCGAGGCAGCAAAGGGGGTCCCATGGCGGCAGTGAACGTTCGCACCGGGATGAGCGGCGCAGAGATCGTTGCCCTCTCCAAGCGGCACACCATGACGGAGTGGTCACCACAGGCTGCAGCGAACCCCATTCCAATTGATCACGCAAAAGGCTCCTGGTTCTGGACGCCGGAGGGCGACAAGTTCCTGGACTTCAACAGCCAGTTGATGTGCACCAACATCGGTCACGGCGATGAGCGCGTGCTGAAGGCAATCACCGATCAGGCGGCGAAACTTGCCTACGCAAATCCGTTCATGGCCACAGAACCGCGCGCACGACTCGGCGCAAAGCTCGCCGAGATCTGTCCGGGCGACATTGACGCCTTCTTCTTCACGAACGGCGGCGCGGAGGCGGTCGAGAACGCATTCCGTATCGCACGACTCTTCACCGGACGTCACAAGATTGCCGCGCGCTACCGCTCATATCACGGCGGAACCTCGGGCGCGCTGACGGCAACGGGCGACCCGCGCCGCTGGTTCACAGAGCCAGGCATGCCCGGCGTCTTCCGCATTCCAGACTTCCACGAGTTCGGCGCTGACGCACCGCGTCCGGCCGCCGAGGTGCTCGCTGAGACGGAGAAGATCTTGAAGTTTGAGGGGCCACACACTGTTGCGGCGATCATTATCGAGAGCGTTGTTGGCACCAATGGGATCCTCATTCCACCAGACGGCTATATGCAGGGGATGCGCGAGATCTGCGATCGCTACGGAATTCTCCTGATTGCCGACGAGGTGATGGGTGGATTCGGGCGCACGGGGAAGTGGTTTGCCGTCGATCACTGGGGCGTTGTTCCGGACATGATCACCATGGCGAAGGGCCTGACAAGCGCATACGTGCAGCTCGGAGCGCTCGGCATGCGCCGCCACATTGCGGATCACTTTGCCGAGAAGGTCTTCGGCGCAGGGCTCACCTACAACAGCCACCCGCTCGCCTGTGCCACCGCACTGGCAACGATCGCCGTCTATGAAGAGGACGGCCTGATCGAGCGCGCAGCAACGAGCGGGAAGACGCTCCGTGCACATCATGAGCGGATGAAGGCGAAGCATCCCTGCGTCGGTCCGATTCGCAACATTGGCCTCTTCGGGATCATGGAGCTTGTTCGCGATCCGAAGAGCGGCACGCCGATTGCGGGGTTCAACGAGACGGTGCCGGAGATGGTGGCGCTCGGAAAGTTCTTCCGTGCCAACGGGCTTTATACGATCGTGCGCTGGAACGGCTTCTTCACAAACCCGCCGCTCAACATCAGCGACGAAGAGTTGGACTTTGCCTTTGACGTGATCGATCGCGGGCTCTCGGAGGTCGACGCCGCGCTCGGACTCGCCTAATGTGCGCCGCCCCCCTGCGCGGCACGCCGATTGGTGCTGAACCAGCGGCACCCGTCCTTGTACAGGTCGTACGGGGCGAGATTGTTGAGGCGCAGCATCGCGGCGACGTGGCGATTGTGGGAAGCGGCGGAGTGGTGCGCGCCTCCCTCGGTGCGGCGGATCGACTGATCTCCCTGCGCTCTGCGATCAAGCCCTTTACTGCCGTTGCGGTGCTCATGGCGGTGGAGTCAACTGGTGGTGAGATGAGTAGCGATGCAATCGCGCTGTCCGCAGCGAGTCACGCCGGCGCAGAGGAGCATGTAGCGGTCGCTGAAGGGATGGTCAAGCGCTACAGCCTTGATCCTGAGATCCTCGTGCACGGGCGCCCCTCACCACTCCGAACCGGTGCGAGCGGAAGCCTGCTGCAACACATGTGCTCGGGACAACACCTGTCCCTTCTCTTACTGGCGCAGGCGCTCGGCGTTGATGGACGCGGCTATGACGACTATGCGCACCCCGTGCAGCAGCGGCTACGCGCCGTGGTTGGAGAACTCCTTGGAACAGATCTCAATGCAGCGCCGTGGGGGATGGATGGCTGTGCGATCCCAACGTACGCAGTTCCACTCCATGTTGCTGCGGAGGGGGCGCGGCGCTGGGCGAACCCTGAGGCATCTGGCCTCTCGCCAGAACTCTCTGGTGCGCTGCAGCGCGTCCGTGCTGCGGCAATCGAACACCCTCGCCTCATTGCGGGCGGAGGCTTCCTCGACACGGATCTGATCCGTGGTGGGGAGGGTGTTGTGGTCGCGAAGCAAGGGGCTGAGGGACTCTGCCTCGTGGGTGCGCCAGGAATAGGGATTGCGCTTCACACTGACGATGGAGATGCCGCCGCGCGTGCCGGCCGCGTTGCGACTGTTGCAGCACTCCGCGTCGCTGGTGCCGCTGTAGCTGGCGCGTCAACGCTCGATGCCCATCGAACGGTGCAACTCCCAGATCCGCGCGGTGGTTCGGCACTCGCTCGCGTGGAGGCGACGAGCGCCTTCGACGAACTTCACGTGAGCTAGGCGTGCCTCAGGCTCGAATGCGAGCGGGTGAAGCCTGGCAGGTGCTCGGTCTTCCGCCCGCGCCGACCGCAGAGCGCGTCAAGCAGGCGTACCGCAATCTTGCTAAGTCGCTGCACCCAGATGCGGCTGGAGGGCGGTCAAAGCCGGCAGCGTTCGCACGCCTCACCGAAGCGTATGAAGTCGCGCTTGCCGAGGCGCTCGCCGCGAATCGACACGGCGCACCAGCGACACGCGCGGCCGCGCCTCAACGACCACGCCCACGTCGTGCTGCAACTCCTCAAGCGTCAAGCCCAGGTCAAGACGCGGAGCGACCGCGTGCGCGACCTGGGTCGACCACATACGACGGCACGAGCGCGAGCGACCAAGATCAGGTTTGGAACGGTGCTGAGTGGGTCGGTGCGGATTCCGGTACGTATTGGCGCGTCAATCCGAAAGAGTATGCAGATCCACGAAAGCACGGCGCGGAGTATCGCGCTCGTGGCAAACGGCCGATTCGACGTGATGGACGAACGACGCGCACGCCGTTTGCCGCAGCCGCGGCGCGGGAGGTGCAAGGCGCCGTTGCGGAATGGCCGCGAGTCGAGTGGCGACTCTTCTATGCACTCGTTGCGTGGGCTCCACTACTCGCCGCGGAACCGCTCCTCCCTGGGATCGCCGTTGAGTTGCTCCTGTTCGGACTGTTGGTGCTCGCGCCTCGAGTCGCGTGGTCTGCTGCTCGGGGGAGCGTTGCGCTGCTCCTGATCGCCCTCCCCTGGTCGCTTGCCGCTGCGTTCGGCCTCCCACTCCCTTCAACGGAAGGGGTCGGCCTGTTCGCGGGGCTGATCTGGGCTGGCACGTATGCCGTTGCGGCACTCCTCTCCTGGAGTGGGCGACTCTCACCACAGCCGTGGCTCGTGCACGATGAGGGTCCTGCGCACGACGCGGGGTAGGATTCACGTATGGTCTCCACCACTCGCGCCGGCTCCACACGCGCAGCGCTATCGGCCGCTGCGCAGGAGTACATCCTCGCGTTTCGTTCGCATCCTGAGGCAGAGGGTCTCACCCCCACACTGGTCGCAAAGGATCTCGCGGTGAGCAAGCAGGCGGCGGCGGAGATGTTCAAGCGTCTTGCGGATGACAAGTTGATTTCCGGTTGCACTGGACATGCGCGACTCTGGAAGCTCACCGCGGCGGGCGAAGCCGCAGCGGATGCAATCTTCAAGCGGCACGCGCTACTTGAGTGGCTTCTCACCGGAGTCGTTGGGCTCTCGTGGGCGGCCGCGGATGCGGAGGCACGACGCCTCCACGCGGTGATCTCTCCCGCGCTCGAGGAGCGTCTCAATCAGATGCTGGGACAGCCTGAGACCTGTCCTCACGGGAATCCGATCGATCGCGCGACGGAGGCGCGACGGCCGAAAGGGAGGCCGCTCGCGGAACTTGAGGCTGGCGAGGCGGCAACCATCTATCGAGTAACCGAAGCGGCCGAGGCGGATGGTGCACTGCTCAGTTACCTCGAGGCTCGTGGCCTCGTTCCGGGCGCGCCCGTCTCGGTCCTTTCGCGAAGTAGCTCTCTCGACTCGCTCACGTTGGACGGCCCGATCGGCCGCGCGACGCTCGGGCTGCGTCCTGCAGCGCTCATCCGTGTGCTTCAGGGGAGCGTTGACCAGAGACTCTTCCACCGTGTGACTGGAGTCGTTGCATGAGTGGCGAGGTGCGCGTACGAATTGCACCGAGTCCCACGGGTCCCTTCCATATTGGGACGGCACGGACAGCGCTCTTCAATCTTCTTTACGCCCGCAGAACTGGCGGTACCTACATCGTGCGTGTCGAGGACACCGACACCGCGCGGTCAACCGCGGAGCATGAGGCCGACATCCTTGAGGGACTGCGTTGGCTCGGTCTGGAGGCGGATGAGGGCATCATCAGTGCAGCTGAGGAGCGCGGTGGGCGTGGCCCCTACCGACAATCGGCTCGAAGCGCGCGATACGCAGAGGTAGCGGCGCAGCTCTACACGCAGGGTCTCGCCTACTACTGCTTCTGCACGAGTGCGGAGCTGGATGCGGAGCGGAGTGCGCGCGAGAAGGCGAAGCTTCCACCCCGGTACTCAGGTCGCTGCGCGGGGATCGCGGCGGACGATGCGGCGCGCCGTGTCGCGGCGGGGGAGCCCGCTGCCCTCAGATTCCGCATTCAGCCTGGCGTTGTGGTCGTCGAAGATCTTGTCCGTGGCCGCGTAGAGATCGACGCAGAGGCGCTCGGCGGCGACCTTGTGATCTTGCGCGCGGACGGCTCACCGCTCTACCACTTCACGGTGGTCGTCGACGATGCCGATATGGGAATCACGCATGTTATCCGTGGTGAGGACCACCTCTCCAACACTCCGAAGCACATCCTCCTCTTCCAGGCGCTTGGGGTACCGCTGCCAAAGTTTGCCCACCTGCCGCTGATCTTGAATCCTGATCGAACCAAGATGAGCAAGCGAAAGAGTCAGACGGCAATCTCGGACTACCGCGCAGAAGGCTTTCTGAAGGAGGCAATCATCAACTTCTTGGCGCTCCTCGGATGGTCGACGGGAAGCGAGGACGAGATTCTCAGCGTAGAAGAGATCCAGGCACGGTTTGATCTTGAGCATGTGCAGAAGGCGGGTGCCGTGTTCGATCGCACCCGACTTGAGTGGATCAACGGGCAGTGGATTCGGAAGTTGACGAACGAGGAGCTGCTTACGCGGCTGCGCCCCTTTTATGACCTCGCCGCTGCAGATGGTCGTCTCGGTCGTCCGGCACGAGACGAAGAGATTGCGGCGCTCATCCCGTTGATTCGAGAGCGAATCCCTCTCCTCTCATCGGCGATTGAACTCACCGACTTCCTCTTCCTGGATGCGCTGGTGCATGATCCGGCACTCCTTGTTCCGAAACGGTGGGAGGCGTCGACGACACTCGCGGCGCTTGAGGCTGCACGACCGTTGATCGCCGAAGAAATTGGCGAAGGGGATGAGCCACGCCTAGACGCTCCAGACGAACTTGAGGCGAAGCTTCGTGCGCTTGCTGAGGGAGAGGGGTGGAAGGCGGGTGACCTCTTCATGGCGCTTCGCGCGGCCGCAACCGGACGCACAGCAACACCGCCACTCTTTGACAGCATGCGACTCCTTGGTCGTGCTGCGACTCTCACGCGCATTGATCAGGCGATCGCAACACTTCGCGCGATCTGAGGCGCCGTTCATACGCTGTTAACGTACACGCGGGAGGCTGAAGTGGTGAAGCATGAGACGGCGCGCATCCTCCTCGTTGAAGATGAGCGGCCGCTGCGCGAGGTGCTCGCGGAAGCGTTGAGCGCCGAAGGGTTCACGGTGGAACAGGCAGCCACGGGCGCTGCTGGACTCGCCGCGTTTCGCGCACGCACACCCGATCTTGTCCTCCTTGATCTGATGCTCCCTGAGATGAGTGGGATTGAGGTCTGCCGTGCGATTCGCACCAACTCAAGCGTGCCGATCATCATGGTGACGGCGAAGGCATCCGAGACGGATCGCATCGCAGGACTCAATCTCGGTGCCGACGACTATGTGACCAAGCCGTTCTCCTCACGTGAGCTCTCGGCCCGCATTCGCGCGGTGCTGCGCCGTGGCGGGGTCACTCCTGCGCCGAGTCGCGAACGGTTGGTTCGAATTGGTGAAGCGGAGATCGACCTTGAGGGCCAGCGGATCCTCCGAGGCGGAGTCGTGGTCCATGTGAAGCCGAAGGCCTTCCAGCTTCTCGCCTTCTTGATCGCTAACCCGGGTCGTGTCTATAGCCGTGAGCAGTTGTTGGATCGGGTCTGGGGCTACGACTACGCTGGCGAGACGCGTACCGTGGACGTGCACATGCACGCCCTCCGCCGTGCTGTGGAGGCGACGCCTGCCCGCCCGGTGGCCTTGCAGACGGTCCGCAACATCGGATACGTGCTCCGACGCAGCGCCTGACCTCCCTCCTTCGCCGCGAGGTGGGCGGCGCGGGTAGGATGACCTGATGCGAATAGGGAACCTTTTCTTCAGCACGCTGCGTGAGGACCCCGCCGATGCGGAGATGCCCTCTCACCGCCTCCTGCTGCGAGCCGGATACATTCGCCCGCTCGGTGCTGGAATCTACTCACTCCTTCCGCTTGGCATGCGCGTCAACATGAAGGTTACCCAGGTGATCCGTGAAGAGATGAACGCGATCGGTGCACAGGAGATGCTGATGCCAGTTGTTCATCCGGCCGATCTCTGGCGTGAGACTGGACGCTACGACCAGATTGGCCCTGAGATGGGTCGCTTCAAGGATCGCGGCGGACGCGACATGGTCCTTGCCATGACGCATGAGGAGGTAGTTGCCGACCTCCTCCGCAAGCTCGTGAGTTCGTGGCGGCAGCTTCCGCAGCAGCTCTATCACTTCCAGACGAAGTGGCGCGATGAGCCACGCTCGCGAGGCGGTCTGATCCGGGTGCGCGAATTCACCATGAAGGACGCCTACTCGGCTGATCGCGATCAAGCGGGACTTGATCACTCGTACGCGCTCTACTACCACGCCTACACGAGAATCTTTGCCCGCCTCGGCCTGAAGACGATTGCCGTGGCGAGTGATGTGGGCATGATGGGCGGAACGCAGGCACATGAGTTCATGGCGCCGAGTGAGTTTGGCGAAGACACCCTGGTGATTTGCGACTCATGCCAGAGCGCGTCGAACAGGCAAGTCGCGCGCGTGCGCAGGGCGACACCCGTTGCGGCGGCGCCACTCGAGCGTGAAGAGGTGGAGACCCCGAACGCACCAACGATTGAAGCGCTTGCCGCTCTGCTCGGCGTCCCGCAGGCACAGACGGCGAAGGCGGTCTTCTTCGCCGATCGCGACGATCGACTGATCGTGGCGATCGTACGTGGCGATGATGATGTGGAGGAGACGAAGCTGACCAATGCAATCGGCGCCCGCGACCTTCGTCCCGCACGCGAAGAGGAGATCATCGCGGCCAAGATGGTGCCTGGCTACGCTTCACCGATCGGTGCGAAGGGGGCGATCGTCGTGGTTGACGAACTGGTCGCCGCCTCGCCGAACCTTGTTGCTGGCGCCAATAAGGAGGGCTACCACTTTAAGAACGTCAACATCCCACGAGACTTCACCCCGGATCACATCGTGGACCTGGCGTCGGCAAAGCCTGGAGACGAGTGTGTCACCTGCGGAGCACCGGTGCGTCTGGAGAAGGGGATTGAGGTTGGAAACATCTTCAAGCTCGGTACTCGGTATACGGCCGCACTCGGGGCTGAGTACCTGGACGAGTCGGGGGCGAAGCGTCCGATCATCATGGGTTCCTACGGCATTGGCGTTGGACGTGCCGCCGCATGCGTGGCGGAGGCCTATCACGATGAGAAGGGGCTAGTCTGGCCAGCCGCCGTGTCACCATTTGACGCGCAGGTTGCGCTGCTTGGTGCAAACAAGGATCCACGTGTTGAGGCCTCCGCCGCCTCACTCGAGAGTGCCGCAACGAGTGCCGGTCTCGAACTGCTGGTTGATGACCGGGAAGAGTCGCCAGGTGTGAAGTTCGCCGACGCGGAACTGCTCGGCGCACCGTGGACGGTGACCATCTCACCACGATCACTTGATGCGGGGGGCGCGGAGATGACGCTCCGTGCAACGGGTGAGCGGAGCGTGGTGCCACTCGCTGGAGTTGTGGATCGGATCGTTGCGCATAAGCGCGCCGAGCGCGAATCGGTTGAAGAGGAGCTGGCCGCGCGTGGTTTCCCAGCGAGGTACTCTGGCGCCCCCCAGTCCAGATGAACGAGCTGTTCAATCCAGCGGTTCTCTTCACCCTCCTCTCGACCGCACTTGCGCTGATCCTCGCGGGGAGGCTGCGACGCCGCCGAAACCAGGTTGACGACAGTACATCGCGTGCCGTTCGCGAAGGTGAGCGTGCAGATCGTGAATCGGCGCGAGCTGAGCGTCGCGCCCAGCGCCTTGATGCGCTACTCGACGCGACCGACGATGCCGTGCTACGCGTGCTCCCAGACCTGACGATCCGGGCGGCGAGTCCCGCCTGCAAGGAGATCCTGGCACGCGACGTCGATGATCTCCTTGGTCGGCCGCTGATTGAGGCGACGGTTGATCATCGATTAGAGGAGCTTGCGCGCGAGGCGCTCAACGGGTCAATCTCGCGCGGCGAGATCTCACTCCGGGATCTTCGGCCTGGGCACTCCGACGAGATGCGACATGTGCAGGTCACGGCGGCGCCCGACGGTGATGACGGTGCCTGGATCCTCCTGCGTGACCTGACGGAAATCGTTCGCCTGCGTCAGATTCGTACGGAGTTTGTGGACAACTTGTCGCATGAGCTGCGCACGCCGCTCAGTACGATCCGCCTCCTTGCTGAATCCATTGCAACGGCAGGCGATCGTGGCGATGCGAGTGGAGCAAAGGAGCGAGCGGCACAGATCGAGGTCGAGGTACTGCACCTCGTGCAAATGGCGGATGAGATGCTTGATCTCGCCACACTTGAGGCGGGCGAGGTGGCGCTTCGAAGCACCCCTGTCGACCTGCTTGAACTTGCGCGAGATGTGTCGACACGCTTCGCCCCCGTCGCGACGCGCCACGGCGGCGACATTCTCGTTGAAGAGAGCGGTATAGGCCCGTGGGTGGTTCCAGGCGATCGTGATCGGCTTCGGCAGGTACTCGCCAACCTTGTCCATAACGGGGTGAAGTACAGCCGCCCAGAGGGGAGGGTCACCATTCGCCTCTCTCGCGCTGCCGCGGCTGATCCAAATCCGTACGTAGAGATCCAGGTCTCAGACGAGGGGATTGGCATCGAGCGACGGCACCTCTCACGCATCTTTGAGCGCTTCTACACCGTTGAACGGATTGCAAATGCAGCTCCTTCAGTAGGCGGTGCTGGGACTGGACTCGGGCTTGCGATCGCGCGTCACGCAATCCTTCGGCATGGCGGGAGTATTGAGGTTGACTCGACCGTAGGTGTGGGGACAACCTTCACGATCCGCCTACCGCTGCGCTGAGCGCGTCGCATCCGTGAGCGCAGGTGGTGAACGGCGACCCGCCTCGGTTGCGGCGCGGGACGCAGGTCGTCCCTTGCTCCTTGCGCACCGTGGGGCACACGGTGACGAGTTCGGTCACGCTGAGAACTCGCTCCCAGCGCTCCTTGCGACGCTGAGTGGGGGCTTTGACGGCGTTGAGTTTGATGTGCGCTTCTCACGTGATGGGGTGCCGGTCGTGGTTCATGATGAGACCCTGGCGCGCACGCACGCTGACATGCGGCCGGTACGGGAGATCAGCGCGGACGAGCTTCAGCGTTTCGGCGTACCTGCACTCTCGGAGGTGCTGGCCGCTCTTCCGCGCACGCTCTTTCTTGACCTTGAACTGAAGGTGCCACCTCTCCCGAGTTTCGCACCAACGATTCGTGAGTGGCGTGGTGACGACGCAGAGCGGCTGGTGATCTCAAGTTTTGATGAAGTCGCTCTGCGGGAGGTTGGCGCGAGCTCCCCTGACTGGCCGCGCTGGCTCAATGTTGAGGTCGCAGCACCAAACACGCTTGCGCGCGCACATTCGATTGGAGTCGTTGGCATCTCCGTAGAGAAGGGCCTTCTCGGCAGCACGTTCGTGGCAGAGGCTCAGGCGGCTGGGTTTGAGCTCGCTGTCTGGACGCTTCGCACCCGCAGGGATCTGGAGCACCTCTCGTACCCTGGACTCGTCGCAGCCTGCGTCGAGGGCGAGGCGCGCTAGCGCTCCTCTTTCGGCGCGCGGAAGAGCGACGGTGGTGCAACCGTGACGAGGCGCCCGCCCCCAGCGCTCACGCCGTTTGGCAGGTCGATCCTGATCAGTGCACCCTTCTCAACGACAAGGCCAGAGAGGCCCGTCAGTTCAGTGAGGAGTCGACTCAGATTCGGCTCGTGCCCAACGAGTGCGAGGCGCGAGGCGTCCTTCTGGTCGAACATTCGTGCAAGCTGCGCAAGTGGTGGACCATCAATGAGTCGCTCATCTGCAACCGCATCCACCTCGAGGACCGCAGAGAGCACGGTGGCGGTCTCTGCGCAGCGGCGCGCTGGTGAGTGACGAATCACATCGAGTCGAGTCCCTGCGGAGAGCATGGTGGCGGCAAGGCGTGCCGCCTGCTTTACGCCCTTCCCGCTGAGTGGTCGCTCAGCATCTGGACCGATCCATTCTGAGGGATCACCCGCGTCTGCGTGGCGGATGAGGTAGAGCGTCTGTTCGGTCCGAGCCGCCTTCGCAGCGCTCACGGATTGAGGTCTTCAACCTCGCCAGAGACGAGGTAGACGATATCTTCGGCAATGTTGGTGGTTCGATCACCGATTCGCTCAAGGTAGTGTGCAGCAAAGAGAAGGCGCGTTCCGCGCTCCACGTTGCTCTTATCCGCCTCCATCAGTAGCACGCACTCGTCGAATGACTTTCGGTAGAGCGCGTCGATCTGATCGTCACTGACCGCAACTTCGCGGGCGCGCACGGCGTCGGAGTCGACGAGGGCGAGAAGGACGCCGTGCAGTTGCGCAGCGGCAAGTTCGCCAATCTCTGGGAGGTGCAGATAGCGCTGCAGCGCAGGTTCAGGGGCGAGCTGCTTCGCCACCTTTGCCACCGATGAGGCGTGATCTGCGATCCGCTCAAGCTCGTAGGCGACGTGATTCATGGTCAGAAGATTCCTCAAGTCGCGTGCTACGGGACTCTGGGTTGCGATGGTCGTGGTGATCACGCTGATCACCTCATGCTGCATCGCATTGATGTTGCGGTCGTTGACAATGATCCTCTCAGCGAGTTCAGCGTCGTGCGTGGTGAGGGCGGTGAGGGCGTCTCGGATCGCCGCCTCGGTGAGGCTCCCCATTCGAACAATGATCTCCTTGATCTGCCGCAACTCACGGTCGAGCGGATCGCGAGCCCCTTGAGGCGCTGGTGTTGCGCCAGCACCGCTCGTCGAGCGCGCGAGGATCTCGTTGATCTCGTTTTCGACTCTGCCCGGCTCTTTCGCCTCACTCATGCCTGCTCCTTCCAGGGTTCCCCCTGTCTCTTCGTCACATCGTAGCGCCCCGCTAGGATGGCTGGGTGAAACGACGCCCCCACGCCTCCAGCGCGCGCCCCCCCTCCATCGGTCGCGGGGCAGCACGTGAACGAAACGTAAACGCCTCCCCCACGCGAATTGGGGCGGTGGCGGATATTGGTTCTAACTCCATCCACCTTCTCGTTGCGGTGACCGACGGTGTTCGCCTTGGATCACTGACAGATGAGTCGATCCCGTCGGAGTTAGGCCGCCTCGTAGAGCGCCGCGAAGAGATCGGGGGGAGGGCAACAAGCGACGTCATCGAAGCGCTTGAACGCTTTCACGCACGTGCACTCAGGCTCGGTGCCGGTTCTCTTACGGTGGTTGCCACGGAGCCGCTTCGACGTGCAAGAGACCGCTCAAACGTCATCAAAGAGATTCGCGGTCGCCTCGGCCTTGAGCCGATGGTTCTTGAACATGAGGAGGAGGGTCTCCTGACCGTGCTCGGCCTCATCCATCCGCACGACCGCTCCAAGCCGCTCCTCGTTGGAGATATTGGCGGAGGCTCCACTGAAATCGTGCGCTTGACTCCAGGGCGTCCACCGGTGGCGCAAGGATTCTCGATCGGCTCAGCACGCCTAATGACGCGGGTCAACTACTCGGACCCGCCAAAACTGCGCGAGTGGCGTGCGCTTCGGGATCACGCGCAGACCGCCTTCAGCGCGCTCCCAGCAGGAGATGCGGCGCAACTCGTCTTGGTGGGCGGCACCGCGACGCGGCTCTTGAAACTCGTCCCAGAGACCCTGTTGTCGCATGCTGTTCAACCAGCGGACATGCGGTTGATGGGGGAGAGGCTCGCCTCACTCTCGTCGGCCGAGATCTCCAGCGCCTTTGCGATCTCAGAGCGTCGGGCGCGACTCCTCCCCGCAGGACTCTCCATTTTGGAGGCACTCCTTCAACAGACCGGCGTCACCGATCTACGTGTTGATCGCGGCGGGATTCGCGAGGGTGTGATCATCGCAGAGGCGCTCGGCGGCTCTACGTGGCGTGGCGCGCTCGGCGACCTGGTCAGAGCGCAGCGATAGCGGCCTCAAACTTTGACTGACGGCTCGGCGATAGCGCATCGCTGCTGCTGAAGAACGCCTCAAGTTCGTGTGCAAGCTCCTCAGCGGTTTGATCAGTGAGAGAAGGCACAAACTCAATCTCCATCTCACACCACGCCGCGCCTCCCGAGCGAATCTCGTCCGTAGTGAGATCCGCGACAAGCCTCCCTGCTCTCTTGAGAGGCCAACTTCGTCGGCGCTGCTGCATCTGCGCAACAGGGCGGAGTTCCGATGCGAGCTGCGTGCCGATCTCTCGGATGATCTCGGGAGGAATCACGACACTCTCAATCTCAAGCTCATCGCGCTGTACATACGCACCGGTACGCTGCGTACTCCGCTTGAGGGTGAATCGCGTCGGTGCACCAGCAGCCTCTCGCCGCCGCAGCGCCCAGCCACGGGTGATGAGTGCAGCGGCGTGGTCCAAATAGGTGTCAAGGATCTCTACCGGCTCCCGCTCTTGGTCTAAGCTCCAGCCGGCCGGGAGGGCGGGCGGCTCAGGGGAGCGAGCGACATACTTCAACTCTCGCTCTCGTCCCATCCGTTACACCGTGGCTTCCGCTTGGCGAGCTGCTTGAACTCAGCAAAGCTTGAGCCACCCGCGACATCAGACTCAAGATCCTCACGGCGGAGCCATGCTCCATCTGACTGCAGGATCCAACTGTTGCGATAGTCCGCGAGCAGCACGCGGAGCACCTCCTCTGAGCGTGCGATCGAGGTTGGATCAAGCAGCGGGAAGAGCACTTCAACGCGACGGTCAAGATTGCGGTCCATTAGGTCTGCGCTGCCCGCGTACCACTCCACGCGGTCTGCAATGTTGAAGTGATAGAGACGACTGTGCTCCAGGAATTCACCGATCACCGAACGAATGTGAAGGCGTCCGCTGTGCCGTTCAGGATCGGGAATCAGTCCACACATCCCGCGGACGATCAGGTCAATCCGGACGCCTCGCGAGGCCGCATCATCAAGGAGGTGGATCATCTCCGTGTCGACGAGGGCATTCACCTTTGCCGCAATGTATGGGCTCCCTCCACGAGCGGCATCTTCTACTGCGGCGGCAATGCGCTCACGGAGTGCGTCGCGGAGCCTCGTCGGCGCAACGAGGAGGCGCTGGTAATCGGCGTGCTTCGAGAGCCCCGTCAGATAGTTGAAGAGCGCGCTCAAGTCCGCTCCAAGCGCGGGATCCACCGAGAAGAGGGAGAGGTCGGTATAGAGCCGAGCGGTGCGAGGGTTGTAGTTCCCCGTGGAGAGGTGTACGTAGCGGCGAATCTCACCCGCTTCTCGTCGCGCAATCAGCGTCGCCTTGCAGTGCGTCTTGAGGCCGCTCATCCCGTAGATGACGTGCGCACCCGCCTCTTCTAGCCTTCTCGCCCATTCGATGTTTGCCGCTTCATCGAAACGCGCCTTGAGCTCCACCAGAACCACGACCTCTTTACCTGCGCGTGCCGCGTGAATCAAGTGACCGGGAATGGTCGAATTCGCGCCCGTCCGGTAGAGCGTGGAGCGAATCGAGAGCACATCCGGATCCGTCGCCGCCTGTTGGAAGAGTCGCTCTGCGCTCGCATCAAAGCTCTCATAGGGGTAGTGCATGAAGAGGTCGCCTCCTCGTACCACCTGAAAGAGATCGGTCCCGCCGTCACTGGCGCGTGGACTCGTCGTGATTCGCTGAGGAGTGACTGGCTGCCAGACGGGACTGCGCAGATCCGGCATTGGCAGAGCGGCAATCTCGCCGCAGACGGTGAGGTCTAAGACGCCGTCTACGTCAGAGAGGGCGTCGGGGCGGAGCTCGAAACCGGCGAGGAGCAGTTCGCGCACCTCCTTCGGCGCCGCTGCCTCGATCTCGACACGGACAACCTTTCCGAAACGACGCTGACGCAGCTCTTCCTCAATGGCTGCAAGGAGGTCATCCGCCTCCCCCTCTTCAACTTCGATGTCCGCGTCGCGCGTGATTCGAAAGGCGTGCGCCCCAATCAGCTCATGTCCAACGAACAACTGATCCAGGTGCACACGAATCAGATCCTCCAAGAGGATTGCGCGACCGTCGCCAATCTGCACGAGCCGCGCCAGGATCTGCGGCACCTTGACGCGTGCGAAGAATCGCTCGCCACGCTCTGGGTCTCGTAGCTGCACTGCGAGGGAGAGGCTGAGGCTGCTGACGTAGGGGAAGGGGTGCCCGGGATCGATCGCGAGCGGCGTAAGCACAGGGAAGATCTCCTGTCTGAAGCGAGTTGAGAGCTGCGCTTGCGTTGTGTGATCAAGGCTGTTCCAGCTCACGATTGAGAGACCTCGTGTGGCGAGTTCCACCTTCAGCTCGGACCATGTCCCCTGTGCGGCCTCCATCAAGAGCGCGGCAGACTCTTGAATCGCCTCCATCTGCTCAGTTGGCGTGCGTCCATCTGCACTGGCGGCGTGTACTCCGGCATCAATCTGTTCGCGAATCCCCGAGACACGAACGCCGAAAAACTCATCGATGTTGGAGGCGATGATCCCGAGGAACTTGAAGCGATCCAAGAGCGGGGTGCGTGCATCCTGTGCCTCATGAAGGACGCGGGCGTTGAATGCAAGGGCTGAGAGTTCACGACTCACGACGTGGCGGAGCGAGATTTCGGGCGCCTCAGGCATGTGGAGCGCCAATACAGGTTGCGCATGCGCAGTTGCTGCGCAGCAGCGACCAGGTGTAGTAGCCGGTGCGGTGACCGTCTGCCCAGAAGATGCAGAGTGCGTAGCTTCCAACCAGCTCTCCGCCGGTAAAGGTCGTCTGCTGACTGGTGAGGGAGGGGTTCGCGTCGAGCCAGCCAGGGAGGCCAGCCTCACCTCGGCAGTATGCGCACGGGCAGAGCCATCGAAGTGCCACCGCGTCGTAGGAGCTGCGGTGTCCATCCGCCCAGTCAAGCTCTACGCGCTGACCTTCGCGGAGGATGCGGATCGCACTGGGACTCTGCTCACTCTGCATAGGCCGAGTCTACGGCCGCTTCGTAAACGCCTCGCATGGGGCGGCTACCATAGCGGCGATGCCTACTCGAAGCGTGCCTCACGACTCGCCTCGTGGCCTGCTGCGCGGGAGCCTGCCGCTCATCGCCGCAGGGGTGCTCCTCGCGCTCCTCGTGCTCCTGCCGAGCCCCTGGTCCCTCCCAGCGAACCCCGGGGCCTCCACGCTTGTGCGTGCGACCCTGCTCACCACCCCGACCGACTCTGTTGGCGGCCTCTCGGGGAGTGTCGACGTCCAAATCTTGGACGGCGCATCTGCAGGCGAGCGAGCTCGTGCTGAAGTTGAGCAGGGAGATGCGATCACGGGCTCCATCCCCTTCAAGGCGGGCGACGAGGTCCTCCTGGTCGAACTACCAGGTGAAGCGGGGGCGGTGACGTACGCGGTCGCAGATCGCTCACGCGGCGGGGGCCTGGTGCTGCTCGCCATCGCATGTGCAGCACTCGTGATTGTCGTTGCCGGTTCACGTGGTGCGCGCGCACTCATCGCGTTGCTCGCGGCCACGATCCTCATCATTCGCTTCGGTCTCCCCGCGATCCTCTCAGGTGCATCACCGGTGCTCGTTGCGGGTGGAACCGCGCTCGCCGTTGGCGCACTCACCACGGTCGTTAGTGAAGGATTCTCGCGCAGATCCACTGCAGCGATCCTCGGAATCTCGGCGAGCCTGACGGTCGTTGGTCTCCTCTCGGTCCTCCTTGACCAGCTTCTTGCGTTCACCCCCTTTGCTGGTGACGCAGAACTTCTCAACCTCATGCCACTACTCGGCGGAGAGGTGGATCTACGCGGCATCGGTCTCGCTGCAGCGCTGATTGGGACGATGGGGATCATCGATGACGTTGCAGCAACCCAGGTTGCAGCTGTCGATGAGTTGCGACAGAGCGCACGTCGAGATTCCGATATGGTCATCGCGACTCGTGCCTTGAGCATTGGCCGCGCTCACATTGCCGCAGTGGTCAATACGCTCCCGCTCGCCTATTTCGCGGCGGCACTCCCGCTCGTAGTCTCCACGCTGATCGCACCGGGAGACCTGCTCACGCGAATCAGTAGTGAGTCGGTCGCGGTTGAGATCGTTCGTTCACTAGTTGGTACGGTGGGCGTACTCCTTGTGATGCCGCTCAGTACCGTAGCGGCACTCCTTGTTGGGGTAGGCGAGGAGTAGCTACCCCTCCTGCTCAGAGAGCCAACGCTCAGCGTCGAGCGCCGCGCGACACCCGTCCCCAGCGGCGGTGACCGCTTGGCGATAGCGGTGGTCGTGCACATCTCCTGCAACAAAGACTCCATCAATTGCAGATGCGGAGCTGTGCGCCTTCACCTGTAGGTAGCCCGCCGCGTCAACGGGGAGTGCGCCGCCGAGCAGTTCGGTGTTCGGCTTATGTCCAATGGCGACGAAGAGTCCGCCAACGGCAAGGGTCTCCGTTGCGCCGCTTTGCGTATCCTTTAGCACCAGTGCCTCAGTCTTCTTCTCCCCGAGTACTTCAACGACTTCGCGATTCAGGTGAATCTGGATCTTCTCGTGTGCCTGCGCTCGAGCGACCATGATCTTGCTCCCTCGGAAGGCGTCGCGGCGCACGAGAAGGTGGACCTTCGTAGCGAAGCGCGTGAGGAAGAGCGCCTCTTCGAGCGCGGTGTCTCCACCGCCGACCACCGCGACCTCTTCGCCCTTGAAGAAGAAGCCGTCACAGGTGGCGCAGGAGCTGACTCCGCGTCCTCGCAGCCGGGTCTCTGATTCAAGTCCGAGCCAGATCGCGGAAGCGCCGGTGGCAACGATCACTGCATCTGCGCTGAACTCACGTCCCGCGCTCCAGACTCGGAAGGGTCGCGCAGAGAGATCGACGCGGTCAACATCCTGGTCCACGATAACCGTGCCGAATCGCTCCGCTTGCGCGCGCATCTTCGTCATCAGGTCTGGTCCGTCGATTCCGTCTGGAAAGCCTGGGAAGTTCTCCACTTCGCTCGTAAGCATCAGCTGCCCACCCGGCGCGTAGCCGGCGAGCAGTGTTGGTGCCAGCTGCGCGCGTGCTGCGTAGATCGCAGCGGTGAGTCCAGCAGGACCTGATCCGAGAATCAACAGCTTGGAGTGTGCTGGCGCCGAAGACGAAGTGGCGTTTGAGGCGGGTGCCGCAGCGGGAGTGCTCGGCGGCTCTCCGCTGCCGAAATCGATCGTGAAGCCCTTCTCTGTCATATCTTCAGTGTACGCGCTTGTGGTACCACGCGATCAGCGTACGAGGCGATCAGCGGAATAGATCCCAGTCGGGAGGCATCAGGCTCTCACGTACGCTTCCCGAATCCGTGGGGGCTGGTTTTGCGCCGCGGATGAAGGCGAGTGGTCGCTTGGCGCTCTTGCCGAGCGCGAGCTCCGCAGCAGCTGCGATCTGATCGGCCACGGCCCGCACCGTGGCCGCCATCACACGACCATCCGCGTCAGGCTGACCGCGAAGGTCCTCCAGTGCGGCGATCCCAGCGACCCCGATTGCCACGTCGGTGATGCCGAGTCGCCAGGGCCGACCGAAGGAGTCGGTGATGATCACACCTGGCGCAACGCCACACCGAGCGGCGATGGCGGCGCGGATCCGACTTGCGGAGGCATCCGGGTCACGCGGTAGGAGGGTAACGATCTCACCGCTACGCGGACCGACGTTGCTCGCGTCGACACCAGAGTTCGCAAGGACGAAGCCGTGCGCCGTCTCAGTGATGATCACGCCGCGATCCATGCGCACCACACGCACCGCCTCTTGCAGCACTACCTCCACCTGTCGCGGATCACGCTTCCATTTCTTGGCGTAGGCAGCCGCCTCTGGTCGAGGTGTGATGTGAGTGAGGTCAACGATCGCCCCTTCCGCCTTGGAGACAATTTTCTGGGTGACGCTGATGACATCGTCGGCGCGGAGTGGGCCGAGGGAGCGCTCGCTGATGAAGCGCTGCACGGATTCGGCGATGAGCTCTGGCAGGTTGTCGTTCGGCGTTATTTCGCCGAGCCCATCTATCGGCAGTGCAATCAGACCATCGTGCTGACCGGCGTCGCCCGAGATCGCCGCTGCGGTGCGTTGGATCGTCGCTGCAGCGCTGACCGCGCTCAAATCGTCCGGAGTGTCGAGGTCTGCGGCGAGCGGCGAGTGCAATTGGTGCACGGAGGCGTTGCTCTTCGAGAGTTCGCGCAGGTGGAGCGCCGCGCTCCCGTCACCGTAGTGGAGGCTAATCCTGGTTGGGAGCGGTGTGATCAGTGCTGCGGTGCCGCCGTCCAGCGCGGGGAGGAGGGCGCTCGCCGCACCACTCGCTCGCCATGCGCTCACCAGGTCATCGAGTGCGCCGCCAGATACGTGTGCAAGATCGACAGGAATGACAAGTGCGGTCGACGCACCGGATGAGTTCGCCTGCTGTAGCCCGAGTTGGATCGCGTCATTCAGCGGCACGCCGCGGTCGTCAATCGCCTCAGCACCAGCTGCGTGCGCGAGCTCACGGGCGAGCGGATCAGGTGAGACAAGGATCGTTCGTCCGACACTGCGCGCGTTGCGCAGGGCGGCCAGGGTGCGGACGAGGAGACGCGCCGAGAGCTCCATCCGCTCCTGCTCACTGAGGGCACTCTCCATGCGTCGCTTGGAGTCGGCGACGCTGCGGAAGGGGAGGATCGCGACGATCACGAATCGCTCTCTGGCAGGTGCTGCGCGAGGCTGAGTCGTGATGCATCGTCGTGCATCACGCTCTTTCTGCCCATCACTCGCGGCACCAACGGCGCCAGCGCTTCGCGCAGCGCATCAGTGAGGTCACTCTCCTCTACGAGCAGCGTGTCAAAGAGTCCTGGAAGTGCACGCGCGACGCCGACTGGAGAGGAGGGGAGTCCGGCGGCGCTGAGCATGCGATCCGCCGGACCCTTGATCGCCTTTCCAGCAACGATTGGCGAGACGCCGATCACGCGAACACCACGC
>JBEDBF010000020.1:0-13803 GCA_041177405.1 Chloroflexota bacterium
CGGTCGAAGATCCTTCTTATGTTCGAGCATGTAATACGCAAGAAGTCCGAACGCTTGCAGCTGATGGATGAACTCTCCCTTCTCGGTGACGGCGCCCGCTCGATCGGCATCACCGTCAAGAAGGAGACCCAGGTCATATGCACCGCCGCGCATTGCATCCAACACCGGATCAATATGCGGACGAATCGGTTCGGGATTCACGCCACCGAACCACGGGTTGCGCTCGCTGCGCATCTCGGTGACGCGTAACTTCCCACCGCCAAGCAGCCTGCCGATCCAGCCCGCACCCGCACCGTAGACCGGGTCGACCAGGATGTTGAGTGGTTGGGCGGCAAGGTGCGCAAGATCAAGATTGCGCTCAACAAACTTCTTGTAGCCAAGATACGGGTCGTATCGTTCCACCAAGCCCGCCGCCTCAGCATCTGCAAACGGACGGCCACGCAGCTCTGGTCCGCGCGTTGTCGCAATCTCCGTCTCAATGCGCTTCAGCAGCTCTGGACCTGCGGCCGCACCTGACGGCGCCTTCACCTTGAATCCGTTATCCATCCACGGATTGTGGCTGGCGGTAATGACCACACCCATCGCCGCGCCCCGCTCCACGACCTCATACGACGCCATCTGCGTTGGCACGGCGGTGGTGGAGTACGCAACAGGGATGTTGTGTGCGAGCAGCATCTCGGCGGCAGTGACGGCAAAGTCTTCAGATCCGAAGCGGCGGTCATAGGCAATCACGACGCCCTTCGCCGTGGCTCCATCCTGCTCGACCACCCGCGCCACACCCTCTGCAAGGCGCCGAACGTTTTCAAAGGTGAACTCGTCACCAATCTTGGCGCGCCAGCCATCTGTTCCGAAGATGATCTTCGTCGGCTCCCCCGCGCTCATCGCTCCCCTCTCTCCGCCGCTGCGGCGGCGCGAATCTCTGCGTCACTCGCCTCTACAAGATTCATGCGGATCACGCTCCCGCCACTTCTGATCTGCGCGTCACCCCTTGCGTCAATGATGACCTCTTTTCCGCTCGGCGTGGTGATGCTGATGCTCCCGCTCGCATCCGCCGCGCCATTCGCCTGCAGGTAGGTTCGCAGCTCCCTCCAGTTCCCTACATCACTCCAACCGCAGTCGAGCGGGAGGGTACGCACCAGATCAGCCGCAGCTGCCGGTTCCATAAGGAGCGTGTCAATTGGTGAAGGGGTGATCGTTTCATAGGCGTCGAGTCCGGAACGCGTGCTCGCCGCAAATCGCTGCAACCCGTTCATGAGTGCCGCGCGCCGCCAGACGAATGTCCCTGCATTCCACCGCGCGCCCGCAGCGATCAGTGCCCGTGCAGTTGCCGCGTCAGGCTTCTCGGTAAATCGCGTGACGCGTTCACCTTCCGAGATGATGTACCCGAATCCGGTGGCGGCGCGCGTTGGCGTCACGCCGAGCGTGACGAGCGCCGCAGGTTCCCGCTCCGTGATGGCGATCGCAGCGGAGAGTGCAGTGCGCCATGCAGCCGCATCGAGGACGGCGTGATCGGCTGGGAGGACGAGCATTGGCGCATCTGCCGGTCGATCAATGCGCTCTGCCGCAAGGGCGATGGCGGGTCCGGTGTTCCGGCCGATCGGCTCGGTGATGATCTGATCCGCAGGGAGCGACGGAAGCGACTCACGCACAAGCGCCGCCTGCGATGCGACAGCGAGCACGTAGATATCTTCATAGGGGACGAGCGGGAGGAGCCGTTCGACGGTGCTGGCGAGAAGCGTCTTCCCATCAACAAGCGGAATGAATGGCTTCGGCCGCTCGGGGCTACTGAGCGGCCAGAGGCGAGTGCCGCCGCCGCCCGCCAGGATCACCGCATACGGTTGTGCACTCATCTGGGCATCGTAGTGGTCGCCCTACGAGTCGGCTAGACGCAGTCGCCTGCGTCGCTAGACGCTGCCGCGTGCGTCGCTAGACGCTGCCGAATATCCGCCGCAGGAAGCGCGGCAGGGTGATGCTGGTGCGCCGAATCACAAGCCGCTCCTCGAACTCTGCCTTCACGCGGTAGCCGAGTGATTCGTACACCTTGACGGCTGCAGGGTTGTCGCTCCGCACATTCAACACCACCTCATCACAGAAGGCGAGGAGTCCTTCGGTCACCGCTGAGGTGGTCGCACGCGCGTATCCCGCGCCACGAAATCCAGATGCGGTCAACACATTCCCCACCACCGCAATCCGCTCTCGGCGTCCGATCACGTGCGTCCCTGCCGCTGCCACAAGTCGCCCGTTGCGATGGATCCCTCGGTAGAGCCCCTCTGCAACGGCGAGCGGTGGGAGCCATGCCGCAAAGCCGAGTTGATAGAGGCGATTGAGTGATGGTGCATCGGCTGGGACGAGCGGCACAACGAGCGACGCGGCTTCGCCCGTGTACTTCGTGAACGTTCGCCGATCAACGCCCATGCGCAGCATGGGGTGCAGCTTCTCGGTCTCGTACTGAAGGTCGAGCACTGGATCGCCACCGAGTGGCGTCGGAACCCATGCGGCGCGTGGCTTGATTCCGTGCGTCAGGATCGCGGCGACGCCTGCGGGTTCGCCGTAGAGATGTAGCGGCTGCGGCGCCCAACCTGAGTACTCCATCCCGAGCGCGATCGGCTCACTCCCTCGACGCGCCACGTAGCAACGTGTGCGCGAAAACTCACCATCATCAAGATCGCAGAGCGCATGTGCGGTGATCCATCGATCTCCGCTGATCAACGAGCGAACGAGTTCGCGGTCGCGTGTTGAGGCGACCTCAATGGGGAGTTCAGACACGTTGTGCAACGCCCGCAGGGAGGATCTCGTACCGCGGAGCGTGAAGGGTGACCCCCGCCGCGACGGCGCGAGAGAGCAGGCTCGCCGCCCCCGCTTCCGATTCAGCGGCCCGTCGTGCGAGTTGGTCGCGGTCCACCGCCAGCTCTGTCGCACTCGTTGCAATCAAGAAGATTGGAACCTCACGCGCGGCAGCGGCAGCGGCGAGCGCAAGGCCACCGGCAAAGATCAACGCACTCCCGTCTTCCGCCACCGCGTCGCTCGCAAGAAGAAGTGCACTGGCGTCACCCCGCGCGAGGGCGAGGGAGAGTTGTGCCTCGCTCATCAGCGCTGCGGGAAGGCCGATGCGAACCGCATCTGCCGCGTCGAGTGCACCGAGGGGTGTGATGCCACTCGGATCAACGCTCGGACCTGTGGCAATCAGGAGTTGCGCGACGCCAGCACGTCGCAACCCTTCATGTCCGGGTGCAAGGTCGCCCCAGAAAATCGCACCGAGACCAGGACCGGTTGCAAGGCTCGTGCCGCTCGCGCCGCACTCGCGCAGCGCCGCAGCGAGGCGCTCCGCCTGTTCGCTGTAGCGAGCGATGCGTGCCGTGGCACGCGTCGCAACGAGTGTGCCGACGCTTCCCGGTGCTGCCGCAAGGAGCGCGCTGATCTCGTCGCGAAGCGAATCTGACTGCGGCGCCGCGTTGCGAATGGCGGCCGCCGCCGCCTGCATCCGTGCTTCGCGAGCGGGCGTTGCCGCCTGATCCTCTGCCGCAAGTGAGAGTCCCGCCGCAAGTGCGCGAACTGGACCAGGCGCCATCACGGCGGCGCTGATCGCCGCAGCGAGAGCGCCCGGCGTATCGGCACGACGCTCAAGGATCTGCGCGGGGAGCGCGCGAACATCGAGAAGAATGAGCCCCTGCGCATCGTCGCGTACGGGCGAGGCGAAGGCGGCGGCGGGCTGAGGTGCGCCGATCGGCGTCAGCCCCGCGTCAGATGGAAGGTTGAGCGCCTCTTCGGCCAGGCGCCGCGACGGCTGTGGGGCATCCGCGATCCGTTCGCTGAGCGGATCCGCTTCGCGCAGATCATCTGCGAGCGCCCCCGCTTCGTGTCGGATTGCACCAATGACACCAAGAAGCGAGGTCGCCGACTTGACGCCGTCCTTTGCTATCTGCCGCAAGAAGTCGCGCCGCGCTGCGGGCTGACCTGAACTCGGCTGCTCCTTTGCGGGCGTGTCGCCCATCGCCGTTAGAAGGGGATGATCGCCGAGACGATCCCCTCAGGGAGGCGCGAGCGCCCACCGAGCGCTGGAAGCTCAGCAAGGAAGTTGATACCGACCACCGTTGCACCGAGCTGTTCCACCAGCCGGATCGTGCCGGCAACGGTGCCGCCCGTTGCGAGCACGTCGTCCACAATCACCACGCGCTCTCCCGGCTTGAGCGCATCGCGATGCAACTCCAACACATTCTTCCCGTATTCAAGTTCGTACTCCACGGTGATGGTCTCACCTGGGAGCTTGCCAAGCTTTCGCACCGGGACGAATCCGAGTCCGAGCGCGTGTGCGATCGGTGCGCCGAAGATAAAGCCGCGGGATTCAATGCCAACAATGACATCCGGCTTCTGCGCGCGGATTGAGGGGAGCATCGCCTCAATGGCGGCGTTGAACGCCTCAGCATCCTGGAGGAGTGTGGTGATGTCGCGGAAGATGATCCCTGGCTTCGGAAAGTCAGGGATCGTACGGACCTTCGATGCGAGCTGTTCTGGGTTCACCTGCGGAAGTTTACGCGAGCGGGGCGGCGGACGCGGCGGCCGCATCCAGCCTTCGTCCCTCTGCGGCGAGTGCCCCAACGATCTCCACGGCGAGACGCCAGATCCGCTCTGGGCTCGCTGGGGCGCTAGAGCGGATGCCGCCCTGCTGGAAGGTGAGCTCACCACGTGGGCGATCCGCAAGGACGCGTTCGGCAACACCTCGCGGAAGGTCGGCAAATCGGATCACCAGGCGTCCCTCATCCCGGAGGATCGACGCGAGCCCAGCGTCGCTCGCATCGGCGCGAAGTTGCGCCACCTCAAGGAGTCGTTCCGCAGGAGCTGGCAGCGCTCCGAAACGGTCGCGCATCTCATCGGCGATCGCGCGGATTGACGCGGCGCTCTGCGCCGCACCGAGGCGGCGATAGAGATCGAGGCGCTGCCCCTCATCCTCCACGTAACTACTCGGCAGGTGCGCGGTAACCGGGAGGTCCAAGATCGCGGTGCCGCGTTTGCGAATCGGTGCACGCCCTTCGCGCTCTGCGCGCTTCACCTCAACCGATTCGGCAAGGAGTTGCGAGTAGAGATCAAATCCAACAGCGGCAATGTGTCCCGACTGCTCTCCCCCGAGGAGGTCGCCCGCGCCACGAATCTCAAGGTCGGCGAGCGCCAACTGGAACCCTGCGCCAAGGTGCGCCGCATCAAAGATCGCCTTCAGCCGCTTGCGCGCCACGTCACTGAGCGACTCCTCTTGTCGATAGAGGAGGTAGCACCAGGCGCGCCGACTGCTTCTCCCCACGCGCCCGCGCAACTGATAGAGCTGCGCCAGGCCGAGCTTGTCAGCACGATCGACGATGATCGTGTTGGCGTTTGGAATATCCAGGCCCGACTCAATGATGGTGGTGCAGACGAGGATGTCCACTTCGCCGCGGACGAACTCGCCCATCACACGCTCAAGGGCACGACTCTCCATCTGTCCGTGCCCAACGGCAATCCGCGCATCTGGCAGGAGGCCGCGCAGCTGTTCCGCCGCCGCCTCAATGGACTCGACGCGGTTGTGCACGTAGTACGACTGTCCGCCGCGCTCTAACTCACGCGCGAGCGCATCACGCACTAGTTCGAGGTTCGCCTCGGCTACGCGCGTCGC
This sequence comes from Chloroflexota bacterium, assembly GCA_041177405.1. Classification (GTDB taxonomy): domain Bacteria; phylum Chloroflexota; class Limnocylindria; order Limnocylindrales; family Limnocylindraceae; genus Limnocylindrus. Next base: position 5,642 of record JBEDBF010000020.1, read on the forward strand.
CACAGGGTGACGATCCTCTGGCGGTGTCTCAATCGTTGAGAGGTCGCGAATCCCTGAGAGGGCGAGGTTCAGGGTGCGCGGGATCGGCGTGGCGGTCAGCGTCATCACATCGAGTTCGGCACGAATCGATTTGAGTCGCTCCTTCGCCGCAACGCCAAAGCGGTGCTCCTCATCCACGATCAGCAGCCCAAGCCGATTGAATACAACATCGTTCGAGAGGAGTCGGTGCGTTGCAACCACGAGGTCGACGCTGCCGTCATTGAGGCCCGCGACCACTTCGGCCTGCTTCGCCGATGAGATGCTGCGCGAGAGGAGCTCAAGTCGGAACGGATACGCGGCGAGGCGGCGACGGAAAGTTTCCACGTGTTGCAGCGCAAGGATGGTGGTGGGGACAAGGAGCGCGACCTGCCGTCCCGCTTCGAGTGCGGCGAATGCGGCACGCAGCGCCACCTCCGTCTTCCCGTAGCCAACGTCGCCCACGATGACGCGATCCATCGGTCGACCCTTGGCGAGGTCTCCCTTCACCGCCTCAATGGCGGTGCGTTGATCTGGTGTCTCACGGAAGGGAAATGCCGCCTCAAACTCCACCAGCCACGGTGAGTCGCCTTGGATCGGTGGACGGTGGGCGAGTTCGCGCGCCGCATAGATGCGCAGCAGCTCGTCTGCGAGTTCGTCTGCCGCGCGTTTCGCACGCTCCTTTGCACGACGCCACTCACCGCCGCCGAGCCGACTGAGCGCAGGATCCTCTGCGCCGGTGTATCGCGCAATCCGCGCCAACTGTTCGGTAGGGACGAAGACGCGATCACCACCGCCGTACTCAATCTCAAGATAATCACGTGCATCTCCTTCGCCGCCGCGTCTGATCATGCGCAAGAAGCGACCAAGGCCGTGATCAACATGCACAAGGAGGTCTCCAGGTGTCAGTCGCTCTGCGGCCTCGCGGGTGATCCCGCGGCGATGAACAGCGGCGCGTCGGACACGCGTTGCACCGAAGAGCTCTCGATCCGTAATGAGCGTCAGCCCATCCACGCCTCCCTGGAAACCACCATCAAGCCCGCCGTGCAACAGCGTGATGCTCTTCGGCTTTGGATCACTGGTGATCGCGTCGCTCACGGGCGTTGCAACGCCAGCCTCTGCAAGGAGTTCCGAAAGCCTCCCCGCCTGTTCCGAGACGATCAACACCCGTGCGCCGTCTCGTTGCCAACTCTCGATTCCCTCTGCAAGTTCCCGAGTGCGCCCCGCCGGCATGAGCGGGTCGTGCCAACCGAACGCGTCGCTCGCCTCGCTGCTGCTCAGACGTCCCGCCTCGGAACTCCACGTCAGCTCAAGGCGCCGCGCGCCGAGCCCCCCGAGCGTGTTGAGCGACACCGCAGGCGGCGGTATCGGTGCGGGCCACGATGCGGGGAGGATGCGCGTGGTCTTCAGCACATCGAATCGTTCCGCGCTCTGACGTGCAAGCGACTCCGCACTACTCACCAGCTCGTTCGGCTCATCAAGGATCACGAGCGCCTCAGCGAACTGATCAAGCGGGCGCGAGGGCGCAATCAGCGGCGACCAGATCTCAAGGCCATCGCCACGCTCGGGGTTTGGCGCTGCCTCCCATCGCGCGAGGTCTGCGAGCAGCGTCGGCGAGAGCTCCGTGCCGTCTCTCCGCGCAAGTGCCTCTGCCGCGCGCCTCGCCTGTGCGACCACTTCCGGCGTGAGCGGGAACTCACTCGCTGGAAGGAGGAGTGCGCGCGTGAGTGGTTCTCCACTTCGCTGCGTCGCCGGATCGATGCTGCGAATGCTCTCGATCTCGTCGCCGAACCACTCGACGCGTATCGGTGCCAGCGCACCGGCAGGGAAGCAGTCGAGGATACCGCCACGTCGCGCGTACTCACCTCGGCCACCGACCAGCGGGACGCGCTCATACCCGAGTGTCGCAACCCGCTCCGTCGCCTCATCAAGCGACATGCGCGTCCCCGTGATGAGAGGGAGCCTCGCCTCTGCGATCGCGGATGGATCGGCGCTGTTCTGCAACGCAGCGAGCAGCGAGGTGACAAGGATGCGCGACTCGCCACTCCCCCACGCCGCAAGCGCCGCAACGCGACCGGCTGACTCATCCACTACCAGTTCGCCGCGCTCATACGGGAGAGAGCTGCGAGGCTCCAACAGCGTGATGCGATCGGGCTCCGTGCTCCACGCGCGCAACGAATCGGCGACGCGCTCCGCAACCTCAGGGTTGCGCGTGATCCAGACTATTCGCGTATCGCGCGCAAGTGCAGCACCGAGTGCCGCCTTGGCCGCATGCGGAACGTGAATGAGTGATGCGGCGTGATCACGACGCAGCCGCTCCTGTAGTTCGTTGAGTTGCGGGCTTGCATGAAGGCGCGCGAGGAGTGCGCCGAGCGCAACGCGCGAACCGCTCACCGCTCGGAGTCGCTTCGGTCGCCCTCACCGAGCGGCTTGCGCCAGCCGTGCGCCGTCTTGCGAATCCCATCACTCCCCGCTGGACCGCCCACCTCGCCCGCCGCCGGGAGACTCGCAGGGTCGGCCGCACTCCCGCTCTCAGGTTCAGGGAGCTTCCATCCATTGAAGGCGGTTGCCGCCTTGTTCAGCCCGAGTCGCGCCCAGGTCTCAATCGCCTCGCCCGCCGCCGCGCTGATCTCAGGAAGTCGCAATCGCTCCGCGGCGCTGAACTCACTCAGCACGTGCTGCTGCGCGGTGCCACTCTCGCGTGGATCACCAATCCCAACCCGAAGGCGTGGATACTGATCAGACCCAAGTTCCGCCTCAATCGAGGCGAGTCCGTTATGTCCGCCATCACTCCCGCGCTCGCGGAATCGTAGTGAACCGAATGGAATACTGAAGTCGTCCACCACCACCAGGAGCTGCTCCACAGGGACGCGCTCCGTTGCCAGCAGCTTCCGCACGGCGATCCCTGAATCATTCATGTACGTCATTGGCTTAGCCATCACCAGGTCGAGGCCAAGCACACGCCCCGCATGCACCGCCGAGGCGTCACGCTCCTTGCCGCCCCCCTTCCACTTCACGCGATCGGCGAACGCGTCAAAGATCAGCCAGGCAATGTTGTGTCGGGTGAAGCGGTACTTCTCACCCGGGTTACCCAGCCCCACCACGATGCGCCGATCTGCGCTCATCGCTGCCCCTCTGCTCGCGCTCGCTTCATGGCTGCAGTATGCGCGCGAAGGATGCGCTGCTGCTCGCGCCACATCGCAGCCTGCGACGTGGCCGTTGCGTGATCCCAGCCGCAGAGGTGGAGTGCGCCGTGCACCGCGAGTAGGCGCACTTCGTCCGCAACGGAGTGTTGGGTCCGCCCGTCGGTTCCGCCACGACCCTCACGCGCCTGCTCCGCGGCGCGATCCACGCTGATCACGATGTCTCCGAGCGGCGTAGCCCCTGCACCACTCGATACGCGAGGGGCACGACGGCGCGAGGCCCTGACCCGGCGAACGCCTGGTCGCGCAGGGAATTCATGCGGATCGAGGAGTGGAAAGCTCAACACATCTGTTGGACCGCGCTTCCCCATATGCGTTGCATTGAGCTTTGCGATCGTCGCGTCATCAACAAGGGTGAGTGCCGCTTCGCCGGTTGCTGGCGCGCCAGAGGTGCGTAGCGCTCGCGCAACGAGTGCGGCGAGCTCTGTTGATGTGATGCTGACTCCGCCGCGACGCTGTCGAGTGACGCGGGCGCGCGGGCCTGCGTCGCGACTCATCCGAGTGCTGCGAGCGCCGCGGTGACCTTCCCGGAGAGGACCTTGCCGTCTACGCGGCCCTTCGTCTTGGGGGCGAGCCAGCCCATCACCTTCCCCATCTCCTTGGCGGAGCTGGCGCCGGTCTCGGCGATCGCCTGCTGCACCAGCGCATCCACATCGGCATCGGTGAGCTGCTCAGGGAGGTAGACGGCGAGGATCGCAATCTCCGCCTCTTCTGCCGCCGCAAGATCCGGTCGATTCGCCGCCACATATGCGTCAACAGATTCACGGCGCGTCTTCACCGCCTTCACGAGAACGGTGAGCGTCTCTTCGTCGGTGGCATCGTGCTTCTGCTCCTTCTCAACGAGAGAGAGTGCCGAGAGCGCCATGCGAAGCGTGTCGCGGCGTAGCGTCTCGCCCGACCGCATTGCTGCGGCCATATCGGCTCTTAGTTGTTCACGAAGCGACATGCGCTGCTCCTCTCCGACGGCTCGCGCCGCCACGGGGCGCGCGAGGGATCAGATCCCGCGAGGGCCTGACGGCTTCTTCTTCTTTGCGTCCTTGCGCTTCTTCTTCTCCGCTGCGTTCTCGAACGCATCGCGGCGACGAGACTCGGCAAGGATGCCGGCCTGCTGGACCTTCTTATTGAATCGGCGCAACGCAGCCTCGAAGGACTCGTTATCACCAATACGTACTTCTGCCACGTGTGTACCTCCTATGGGATGACGAGGATAGCCGATTCAGGGAGGGGCTGACTCAACGAGGGAGAGGGATCTCCTCCCCGAGCGTGGAGAGCACGGTGAGGAGGGCCTCCGCTGCAACGGGGTCAGGATCTGCGGATGGGGTGCGCTGGAAGATCAGCAGCAGGCTTCCGCTGCGGCGCAGGGTGAAGGTGGCGTCTGGGGGGACGAGCACGAGCGTGGTGGGGGCGACGAGATAGGCGGCAATCTCGGGGGCGGCGGTCGCCGCGGACGTCGCATCGGGGAAGACGACCGCCAGCAGCGGAATGCCGAGCGGATCGTTCGCCGATGCCCCTCGCACCACCACGCGCGGCAGGTCGTTGTACTGCGGAGGGAGCGGCGGTCGCACGTCGGCGCCACCGGTGATCACGCCGAGTCCAGCCTCACGAATGGCGGCGCTCAAGAACTCGGTGGCCTGCGCCGTCTCTGCTGAACTGCGCGGTGTTGGCGCAGCGGAAGCAGCCGGCCCTTGCGGTTCAGGCGCTGGCGGACCGCCAGAGAGCCAGGTGAAGAGTGCAAATCCACCGATCAGGACAAGAAACGGCGCGAGCCGTGAGATTCGCGAACGCGGTGGTCGCGTCGCCTCGCTCATCCTGGCGGCCAGTTCAGCTGTCTGCCCGCAAGCAGGTGATAGTGCAGGTGCTCAATTGCTTGTCCACCTTCCAAACCAACGTTGCTCACCAAGCGCCAGCCACGATCTCCGTAGCCCGCCTCATCCGCAAGCTCCGCGGCGACGGCGTGCATGCGCGCAAGGAGCGCCGCATGTTCAGGAGTGTCTCGTAGGTCTGCGGCGGAGCCAATGTGTTCACGCGGCAGGATCAAAAGGTGTAGCGGTGCCTGCGGCGCAATGTCCTCAATGGCAAGAACGAGATCTGATGCGTGGCGCTGCGTGCTCGGCAGTTCACCAGCGATGATGCGGCAGAAGAGACAATCAGCCATGCGTCCACTCTAGCGCAACCCACTCCCCCTCTTCCCATCTACCAGCGAGACGCATGCCGAGTTGGGTGAAGGCGCGAACGGTCTCCTCTGCGCGCTCCGTAAAGATTCCGCTGGTCAAGAGTCGTCCGCCCGGCGTGACGGCCGCGGCAAGGAGCGGTGCAAGTTCAACCTGCAGTGCCGCGACAAGGTTTGCAACAACCAGCGGCGCAGGGGCACGGACCGGAAGTGTGCCGAGCGCAACCTCGCTTCGCGCGGCAAGTCCGTTCTGCGCAAGGTTTCGTTGCGCCGCTTCCACGGCGAGTGGGTCCACGTCAATGCCGCTGCCGCGCGGTGCTCCAAGCTGCAGCGCGGCAGCAAGGAGAATGCCACTCCCCGTTCCAACATCAAGGATCCCGATTTCGTCCTCCGCGAGCGCGCTGAAGAGTCCCTCGTCAGACCATCGCTGAATCCCCGCAAGGGCGAGGCGCGTGGTTGGATGCAGTCCAGTGCCGAACGCCTGGCCCGGATCAATCGTCACCACCGCGTCGCCCGCGGCAATCGCCTGCTCACTCCACGGTGGTCGGATCACAATGCGCCCGATCCTCGTCACTGGAAATTCCGCGCGCCAGGTGGTCTCCCACTCTTCTGCCGGAACTGCACGAATCTGCAGCTCCCCGATCCCGCGCAGGCCGAGGCCACTCACTGCAATTGATGCAAAGCGTGCAAGCTCTTCGCCGAGACGCTCCGCCGCCACTCGGTTCTCAACGGTATCGGCGACCCAGGCGCGAATGCGAACGGGAGCGCTCGGATCATGCGCGAGTGGGGCGGCATCGCCGCCAACTGGAGGGGGTACGGTTGGCTCGGCACTTGTACCAGCAGGGGCGAGTCGCGCGAGGCGTTCGCTGATCGCCTCTGCTGATTCTGGATCGCAGGTGACAGAGAGTTCGAGCCAGCCGCCGTCGCTCAGTTGCGATCCTCGCCGCTCGCCTTCGCAAATCGTTCGAGCGCCTCGCGCTGCTCTTTGCTCAACTTCTTCGGCACTTCAACGGCAATCACAATGCGCAGGTCGCCTCGTTGAGAGGGCCGCCGAACGTTTGGTGCACCGCGACCCTTCAGCCGAATCTCCGCTCCAGGCTGCGTGCCGGGCTTGATCTCCAGCTCCTCTTCACCTTCGGCGGTCGGAATGAGGACGCGCGCACCGAGTGCCGCCTGTGAGATTGAGAGCGGAATCTCGGTGATCAGATCGATCCCGTCGCGCACAAGTTGCGGGTGCTCCTCCACCGTCACCACGACATAGAGACTCCCTGCGGGCCCGCCGCGTCGACCCGCCTCACCCTGGCCTGAGAGGCGAATCTGGGTGCCGTCATCAACGCCTGGGGGAATGTCTACGCGAAGTCGCTTGCTCCCGTTGAAGCGCCCCTCGCCGCGACAGGCGGCGCACTGCTTCTCGATGATCTTCCCTTCACCGGCGCACTTTGCGCACGGTGCGGAGACTGCCATCTGGCCCAGGAGGGTCTGACGTACGGTGCGCACCTCGCCGCGACCGCCACAGCCATCGCAGCTCTTCGTTCCGGAGCCTTTCGCCGCGCCGCTGCCACTGCACGTCTCGCATGCAACGCGCATGTCCAGGTTGACTTCGCGCGTCCCGCCGCGAATCGACTCGGCGAAGCTCACCTTCATGTCAAAGCGGAGATCATCTCCTGGTGGTGGACCGGTGCGTCGCGCGCCGCGCGCCGCGCCACCGAAGAAACCCTCAAAGAGATCCTCAACCGAACCGAAGTCACCGCCGCCGGAGAAGCCACCCGAGAAGCCGCCGCCAGGGAATCCGCCACCTGGGAATCCTCCACGACCACCAGCACCCGGGCCGCCCGCCCCGCCGCCAACGCCCGCTTCGCCAAACCGGTCGTATCGTGTGCGCTGCTCAGGGTCAGAGAGCACCTGATACGCGTCGTTCAACTCCTTGAACTTTGCCGCTGCATCCGGTGCCTTTGAGACATCTGGGTGATACTTCTGCGCCGCCTTTCGAAACGCCTTCTTGATGTCATCGGCACTCGCCGTTTTGGAGACTCCGAGGATCGAGTAAAAGTCACGTGCCATCGTGCACCTACTTCAAGAGCAGCTTGCCGAGTCGGCTCACTGCATGGCGATACCCAAGGAAGCCGATCAGCGCCAGGAATCCAATGTCGGCAAGCATCAACAGATTCAGGTCTCCAAAGATCAGCGATCGAATCAGGTGCGCTCCGCGCGTGAGTGGCGACAGTTCGACCACATATCGAAGGGCGCCAGGGTAGATCTCAACTGGATAGAACGTCGCGGAGAAGAGGAAGAGCGGCGTGAGGATGATGAAGATGAAGTCAAAGTCTTTCCACGAGCGCATGTGAGTGGTGATCGCAAAGCCCGCCGCCCCAAATGCGAAGCCGATGAAGATCACCGCGAACGGGGCAAGAAGCGCGAGCGGCGACGCGACGAGGCCAAAGGCGACCATCACGGCGAGGAAGGCGACGGAGTAGATCACGCCGCGCAGGTTCGACCAGAGCAACTCTCCAACCGCAAGGTCGCCAATGGAGACGGGCGTGGTGAGGATGGCGTCGTACACCTTTGCGTACTTCAACTTGTAGAAGACGTTGAAGGTTGAATCAAAGATGGCGCCGTTCATTGCAGAGCTTGCGAGTAGTGCAGGCGCCACAAATGCGGCATACGGAACCTCCACGCCGTTGTACGTCAGCGTGCCGATCACACCGCCCACCCCGAAGCCGATGCCGAGCAGGAAGAAGAGCGGCTCAAAGAAGCCGGTGACGATCATCAGCCAC
>JBEDBF010000021.1:0-14722 GCA_041177405.1 Chloroflexota bacterium
AATTGTTGATCATCTAGGTGGGACAAAGCGCGCACCGAATTGCCGCGTGGTGTATCGCGTAGATCGCGAACGCTTCATCAAGATGCTGAAGGACGCCTGCGTCGCATAGCCTGACGCTCGGCCCGCTCGCTCGGCGCGACACGAGGCGCCGTATGGCGAACGCGCGTACGATGCGCTCGTGTACAGACCCAATCTGACCCTGCATCCGTGAGTGGCCCAGGTTTCGGGCGCGGCCCGTTCTCAGTAGACGAGATCGGCGGGCCGACGCGTCCTACGGGGGCTGCAATCCCGCTCTTGCGCCGCGCCGCACGTTTCTTCCGGCCGTATCAGGGTCGACTCGCCCTCATCGGCACGCTCATCCTGCCAATCCGTATCTGCTGAAACTGATGATTGATGACGCATTTCCAAAGGGCGACATCGGACTGCTTGGCACCTACGCCCTCTTGATGGTGATCGTACCGATCATCAATGGCGGCATTGGGCTTGCGCAGTCATGGTTGACCGCGTCGGTAGGACAGTTCGTGATGCGCGATCTTCGCAACCTCCTCTTCACCCACGTGCAGTCGATGCCGATGCGCTTCTTCTCTGAGACGCGCACCGGAGAGATCCAGAGCCGCTTGACCAATGACGTCTCGGGCGTGCAGTCGGTCGTCTCTGACGCGGCGGCGAACCTTGCATCGAGCGTCGCGATCGTCCTCTCCACGCTGGTGGCAATGGCGCTGATCGATTGGCGGCTGACGGTCGTGAGCCTCTGTGTGGCGCCGCTCTTTCTCTACTTCAGCTCACGAGCCTCTGCCGCACGTCGCAAGGCGAGCAGTGAGGTGCAGGGTGCGTTGGCAGACCTGACGTCGATCGCAGAGGAGCACCTCTCCGTTGGCGGCGCACTGCTTGCGAAGTCGTTCGGGCGGGCCGAGGCGGGCGCGGAGCGCTTCACCGCTCGATCAGGTGACCTTGCCGTGCTCCAACTTCGTCAGGCCCTCACCGGTCGCTGGGTCGGCGTGGTGGTGCAAGTGGTATTCAGCGGCATCCCTGCGCTTGTCTACTTTGTCGCAGGTGTACTCGCGGCAAACGGTGCGCCAGACGCGCCGACCATTGGTGACATCGTCGCCTTCACCACACTGCAAAGTCGCCTCTTCTTCCCGCTTGCATCGCTTCTTGGGTTGCAGGTTGAGATCGGTGGAAGCCTTGCCCTCTTTGAGCGCATCTTCGCGTACCTCGACCTCACACCAGAGATCAAGGACGCCCCCAACGCCGCCACGCTGCGAAGGTCCGATGTGCGTGGCGAGATTGAACTTCGCGGCGTGGCCTTCAGTTACCCGCGCCCACCTGACGCCCTAGCGGCGGCACGACGCGATCAGTTTGCGCTGCACGACATCTCGTTGCGCGCCACGCCCGGGAGCCTAACGGCACTCGTCGGACCTTCAGGATCTGGGAAGAGCACCATCTTGAACCTCATCCCGCGATTCTGGGATGTGACACAAGGTGCGGTTCTCATTGACGGGCGCGATGTCCGAAACATCAAACTCCAGTCGCTCGGTGATGTTATTGGAGTCGTCACGCAGGAGACACATCTGCTTCACGCAACCATTCGCGACAACCTGATGTACGCAAAGGCAGATGCGACGGATGAGGAGCTCTGGGCGGCGATTGAAGGTGCGTCACTTGAAGCGCGTGTGCGTGAGCTGCCACTCGGTCTGGACACGATAGTTGGTGAACGTGGCTACAAACTCTCTGGCGGCGAGCGTCAGCGACTGGCGATTGCGCGCGTGTTGTTGAAGGATCCACCGATTCTGCTACTTGACGAGGCCACGTCCGCGCTGGACTCTGTCTCTGAGCGGCATGTTCAGGAGGCGCTCGAGCGCGCGATGCGCGGTCGAACAACGATTGCCGTGGCGCACCGACTCAGCACCGTGGCCTCCGCAGATCAGATCATCGTGTTGGATCACGGACGTGTGGTTGAGCGCGGCCAACACGAAGCACTTCGACGTGCGGGCGGACTTTACGCTGAGCTCGCGGCGGCGCAGTTCGGAATGGTGGAGTCAGCGTCCCCCTAGCGGCAGCAACAACGGACTAGCGGCAGCCACGACTGATCGTGGGGCACGCTCAGGTTGACTCCTCTCGCGTTCCCCGCCAGAGTCTCTGGGTCTGGTCAGCAGGGAGGGTGAATGACCGAGCCAACGATCGAGCTGCGCCACGCTGGTCTGACGAGCGAGCCCGCCCTGCGATTCATCACCGAATGGGCTCGACATGTGGGCGCTGCCCAGGTTCAGGTGATTGATGCGGCGGACGATGCTCGCCTGATGCGCGAAGCCTTGGAGGCTGGCGAGGTGCTCCCAGTGAGTGGAGATCGCATCTATGCGCGCTCACATCCAAAAGATACAGCGCGTACGGAAGAGCGAACCTTTGTCGCCACCGCCGATCCTCGCGATCGCGGGGTCTACAACAACTGGCAGCCGAGCGGTGAGATCGTCCCTCGCGTGCGCGAACTAATGCGCGCCGCGGCAGCAGGGAAGACGCTCTATGCGATCCCGTATGTGATGGCCCCCGAAGGCTCTCCGCTCACACCGTGGGCAGCCGGACTCGAACTCACCGACAGCCGAGTGGTTGCGTTGCACATGATTCGCATGACGCGCGTCGGAGTTCGCCACCTCAACAACCTCCAGGACCAGTCACACTTCGTGCGCGGTGTTCACATCACGGGGCCGCTCGATGATTTGAAGCAGGGAACGCCAGATGATGCGCGGCACTTTGTGACGGTTGCGGATGAGCGACTCATCCTTCACTTCGGCTCCTCATATGGAGGAAATGCACTCCTTGCGAAGATCGCCCATGGGCTGCGACAGGGCTCGTACGACGGATGGAAGAGCGGTCGATTCCTTGCGGAGCAGTTCATGCTGATCAGCGTTCACGACCGTGAGTCGGGGAGCACCAAATACATCTGCGGCGGGTTCCCGAGCGCTTCAGGAAAGACGAATCTCGCCATGATGGTCCCCCCCGCGGGCCTTGAGGGGCGGTTCGACGTCCGCTTCTTCGGCGATGATGTGATCTGGCTTTATGTTGACGAGAAGACCGGTCGCCTGATGGCATTCAACGCCGAAGCTGGTGTGTTCGGCGTTGCGCGAAACTCCAACCCCACGACGAATCCGAACGCAATCGCCGCGATCGGGGCTGGGACGGGAACCCTCTTCACCAACGTTGCCTATAACGAGATCACGCACGATGTCTGGTGGGAGGGACTTACGCCGGAGCCGCCAGCAGACCTCGCCGGCTGGCGGGACTGGCGCGGAGCGCTCATCAGTGACCGCTCGGTTGCAGAACAGAGTAGTGGAGAGGCGGGACGCGAGTGGGCGCACCCGAACAGCCGGTTCACGACGGCGCTCAGCAACATCCCGAACATCAGCGACGAAGTGAACCTTGCCGCCGGCGTCCCCGTGGACGCGATCATCTTCGGTGGGCGCGTGCGTGATCGCGAGCCACTCATTCGCGCCATGCGTCCTGCCGCGGATGGCATCTATGACGGACTCACCCTTGGCGCTGAGGCAACATCGGCGGCGGAGGGGAAAGAGGGCCTTCTGCGCTACGACCCAATGTCACTTCGACCCTTCATGTCATACGGTGAAGGCGACTACGCGCGCCACTGGCTCGCCACACTTGCAAAGGTCCGTGAAGCGCCGGTCTTCGCCCATGTGAACTGGTTTCGTCAGCGCGACGGACGCTACCTCTGGCCCGGGTATGGCGAGAACCTGCGCCCACTCCTCTGGCTCCTTGATTACGCGGCGGGCCGCGTGAGCGGTCGGGAGACGCCCGTTGGTGCGGTACCGAAGACGGAGGAGCTTGACCTTCGCGGGATGTCACTTCCAGCCGACGATCTCGCAGAGCTGCTCAACGTTGACCCGAAGCGTTGGGAGCGCGAGATGCACGAACGGACCGGGCATCTCGCGCAGTTTGCCGGGCTCCCCACGGAGATCGCCGCTGCGCATGAGCGGGCCGTGCACCGTTTTGGTGCGCTGCCGTAAGTCGTCCGCACGCGCCTGATACGCTCCTCGCCATGAATGACACCGCTTCGACCGCTCTGGCGATTCGCCTTGAGGGTCTGACCAAGCAGTTCGGCAGCGGGACAGACGCTGCCGCGGTCGCCGGGATCAACCTTGAGATTCGCGACGGAGAGTTCTTCTCACTCCTCGGACCATCTGGATCCGGGAAGACCACCACCCTTCGCATGATCGCGGGCTTTGAGCGTCCAACTGCGGGACGGATCTATCTCCACGGTGAGGATGTCACGGACCGCCCACCGTTTGAGCGCAACGTGAACACGGTATTCCAGGATTACGCACTCTTCCCGCATATGAGCGTTGCAGAGAATGTTGCGTACGGACTTGAAGTCCGGAAGGTTCCTTCGGCTGAGCGCGCCGTGCGCGTGAAGGATGCGCTCCGCATGGTGCGCCTTGAAGGGTACGACGCGCGTCGACCCGCGCAACTCTCTGGCGGTCAGCGTCAGCGCGTGGCACTCGCCCGCGCTCTGGTCAACCGCCCGCGCGTCCTCCTGTTGGACGAACCACTTGGCGCGTTAGACCTGAAGCTTCGCGAAGAGATGCAGATTGAGTTGAAAGCGATCCAGGGCGAAGTCGGCATCACCTTCATCTACGTGACGCACGATCAACAGGAGGCGCTCACAATGAGCGACCGCCTCGCCGTCTTCAACCGTGGCCGCATCGAACAGATCGGCACCCCAGCTGAGGTATACGAGCACCCGAAGACCGCGTTTGTGGCGGGATTCGTCGGCAGCTCCAACCTCGTTGCCGGTGAAGCCGCTCGTGCCCTCTTCGGGACCCCCGGCCGCTTCGCGATTCGCCCCGAGAAGATTCGCCTCGGTGAGCCCACCGACAAGGTGGGGGCGGACGAGGGTTCCGTGCTCGGAAAAATCAAAACGGTGGTCTATCTAGGCGCGGACACGCGCTATATCATCGCGCTAGACATCGGCGGCGACCTGACGGTGACACAGCAGAACCTGAAGGAGTCGTCAATGGAAGCGCACTCTGCGGAGGGTCGGGCAGTCCGACTCACGTGGAGGCGGGGACACGTGCTGACCCTTGCGGAAGATCCGCAGGTGGCTCCAGCGTAGGTAACGGAGGGAACATGAAGCGACTCAAGGGAGTTTCCCTGTTGGCAGTACTCGCACTGCTCGCGGCCGCATGTGGCGGCAGCACCGGTGAGAGTTCCGCGCCATCGGGTGATGAGAAGCCGGCTGGTTGGCTCGAAGCGCTCGGCGAGGGTGAAGGCCAGCTCAACCTCATTATCTGGCCAGGGTACGCAGAGCGCGGAGAGTACGAAGGCTTCAACTGGGTTGATCCGTTTGAAGCGGAGACCGGTTGCAAGGTCAACACGACCGCGATGACTGACTCGAACAATGGCGTTCAGCTGCTTCAGTCGGGGCAGTATGACGGCGGCTCCTTCTCTGGTGACGCATCAGTCCGACTGATGACCGCTGGTGACGTGGCACCAATCAACGTGGACCTGCTCTCAAACTACGCTGCAGTGTTCAGCGGCCTGAAGAATCAGGCGCACAACTCAATGGACGGCATGCCGTACGGCGTGCCACACGGCCGCGGTCCTAACCTGTTGATGTGGAACACCGAAGTGGTGACGACCGCACCAACATCGTGGGATCTCGTGTGGGAAGGCGACCCTTCAGTCAACGGCAAGATCAGCATCTACGATTCATCGATCTACATTGCTGATGCTGCCATTCACTTGATGTCGAAGCGACCAGAGCTCGGCATCACGAACCCATATCAGCTCAACGAAGAGCAGTTCACGGCGGCGATCGACTTGCTCGAGAAGCAGCGCGATCTTGGCGTGATCTACTGGGGCAACTACGCCGATCAGGTAGCCGGCTATGCAAGCGGTGACCTCGTCGTCGGCACCACATGGCAGTTCATGGCAAACGTGCTCGGCGGCGACGCGACTGCGCCGAAGGTCGAGACGGTCATGCCAGAGGAAGGTTCGACCGGCTGGTCGGACACCTGGATGATGGCCACCAAGGCCGCGAATCCAAACTGCATGTACCTCTGGATGAACCACATGATGTCCGCTGAGGCGAACGGCCAGGCGACGGTCTTCTTCGGTGAGGCCGCCACCAGCGAGGCTGCATGTGCATACGCTGAGACGATCGCCCCGGGTCACTGCGAGCTGACTCACGCGAGCAACGAAGCGTATTGGGAGAACATTTGGTACTGGGCAACGCCGCGGGAAGACTGCGACGATGCCGATCCAGCAACGACCTGCAAGACCCAAGATGATTGGGTTGAAGCATGGACGACGCTGCGCGGCAACTGAGCCTCGCAGTTAACGCTGAACCTGGACGGGGCCCCTCGAAGATGATGCATCTCGGGGGGCCCCGCCCTTTTCTCCTTCAGGTGCGACGAGCATGATGCGGCGCATCACCGGCTGGTTCAACCAACATCCACGAGCAACCTTGCGCGCGCTACTCGCGGGTCCGCTCGGTTGGATCAGCGTTGTGTATCTCGGTTCACTTCTCATCTTGTTGATGCACGCCTTCTGGACGAAGGATTCTTTCACCGGCAAGGTGGAGCCGTTCAACTGGACGCTTGACGCCTTTGTGCAGATCGTCAGCAATCCCGTCTACTTCACGATTGCGGCTCGCACCATTGGCATTGCACTCCTTGTGACGATCACCGCTGCGGTGATCGCACTCCCGGTGGCGTACTACATGGCACGGATTGCCTCGCCGCGAACGCGCGCTCTTCTCCTGATCGCCGTGACCATGCCGCTCTGGGCGTCGTATCTCGTCAAGATCTATGCCTGGCGAACTATCTTGCAAACCAACGGGCTGCTCGGTTGGGCGATCTCGCCGTTCGGCCTAGAGGGACCCGGGCTGACCGAGATCGCCAACTCGTGGCTCGTCCTCACCTACCTCTGGCTGCCGTACATGATCCTCCCGGTATACGCGGGGCTCGAGCGCATTCCGAACTCGCTGCTTGAGGCCTCTGCTGATTTGGGCGGTCGCGGCTGGATCACCTTCCGTCGCGTCATCTTCCCGCAGCTGATCCCTGCACTCGCGGCCGGCTCCATCTTCACCTTTTCGCTGAGCATCGGCGACTACATCGTCCCCGACCTCGTCTCGGACGCAAAGTTCATCGGCAACGTGATCTATGACAACTCCGCACTCGGCAGCTTCCCTGTTGCGGCGGCCTTCTCATTCGTCCCGATCCTGGTGATGATTGGCTACCTCCTCTTTGCGCGCCGCCTCGGCGCCTTTGAGTCGCTCTGATGTGGCGGGAGAGTGAACATGGTTGAGTCGCCGCTCGTTCGGGCGCTCCTGCGTCTCTTCACCGGTGCAGTGATGGTCTTTATCTATCTACCGCTGGTGATCCTCGCCGTCTACGCGTTTAATGCGAGCCCTCTTGGCGGTTGGCCGCCGAGCGGATTTACGCTTAACTGGTTCGGTGAGGCGGCGGGGAGTCCGGCCATCCGCGACGCGCTGGCAAACTCGCTCATCGTCGCGACCATCTCAACGCTGCTCGCACTCATCCTCGGCACGCTCGCCGCGCTCGCCATGCAGCGCTATGAGTTCTTCGGCAAGAACGCGATCTCCTTCCTCTTCGTCCTGCCGATCGCACTCCCAGGCGTGGTTACTGGCATCTCGCTGCAGAGCAGCTTCAAACTCTTTGGCATTGATCTGGGCCTCCACACGATCGTGATCGCTCATGCCACCTTCTGTGTTGTGGTGGCGTACAACAATGTGGTGGCACGACTGCGCCGGCTCCCACGCAGCCCAGAGGAGGCATCGGCAGACCTCGGCGCCGACTCGTGGATGACCTTCCGCCGCATCACGCTGCCCGGCATGCGCACCGCGCTGCTCTCCGGAGGCCTCCTCGCGTTCGCGCTCTCGTTCGACGAAGTGATCGTCACCCTCTTCGCCGCCGGGCCCGGGGCGCGCACCCTTCCGGTCTGGGTGTTCAGCGAACTCCAGCGCTCTTATCAGCTCCCCGTAGTGAACGTGGTCGCGCTGCTCCTTGTTCTGGTCTCCGTGATTCCCGTATGGATTGCGCAGCGGATCGGCGGCGGAGAGATCGCGCGGGGTGGGCGCTAAACAGCGGGGCCAGAAGCCCCTGGTTCGTCGCCCTGACGCTCTTGGCGTATAGCTCGTACAACAGCGACAATGATGAGTGTCCACACGCTGACAATAATGATGTACATCCCAAGAAAGATGTCACCGGTAACCCCAATCGCCGAGAGAAGTACGCGAGCGTTAGTAAAGCAAATGAAACCGCCAACGATTACTCCGAGAAGTCGAGGGTTAAGATGACGTACAAGGTAGGCTGCAATTGGGGCTGCAAATAAGCCTCCGATCAAGAGCGCTACCACGTAATCGAGTCGTACACCAGCGACGCCGATCCCAAAAAGGAAACCTGCGCTGGCAGCAACAGCGACAACAAACTCACTTGCGCTGACCGTACCGATAACACGGTTAGGTTCGAGTCTTCCATCTGCAAGAAGCGCAGGGGTTGCAACGGGCCCCCACCCGCCACCTCCTGTTGCGTCAACAAATCCTCCGATCAATCCAAGGGGAATTAGAAAACGAAGTCGAGGTGTCCCCTTGCGAAGCGCGCGTATACCCCCCCGGAGGTAACGCAAAACGACGTATACACCGAGCAAAAACAAGAAGAGGCTTGAGAGTGGTCGTGAAGACTCGGTAGATAGTGAAGAGAGAAGAGTCGCTCCGATAAATGCACCTGCAGCTCCAGGGAGAGCGATCCGCCGAACAACCTTCCAGTCAACATTCCCGAATCTGTGATGGGCAAGTCCTGAACTCGCGCCTGTGCCAATCTTCGCGATGTGAACTGAGGCTGACGCCGCTGCGGGCGAGAGTCCGATAAGGAGCAATATTGACGAAGAAGTGATCCCATACCCCATCCCCAGGGCGCCGTCGACTAGCTGGGCAGCGAAGCCAGCTATCGCAAGGAGGGCGAGTTGAACCAATTGGTCCACTAGTCGAGTGTGGCCTGTCGCGTATTGGACTGTTTCGCAATACTCATAAGTGAAGCATACTTGTCGCCATGAGCGAGATGGGGAATCTAATCAAACGGGAGGACGGGAAGGCGATTCAACCGCTTCCTGAAGGCGGCGTGCTGCTGCATATCGGCCCGCCGAAAACTGGGACCAGCGCTCTACAAGGAGCATGTCACGCGTGCCGCGATCTGATGCGGGCACAAGGCGTTCGCTATGCGGGCCGTACGCAGCAGGTTGGCCCAGCGGCATATGCGGTGCTCGGGCGTGAGCACCCAACGCTCGGCGAAGCTCCATCTGAGCATCACTGGAAGCGCCTTGTGCGCGAGGTTCGGGCGGCGAAGGAACCACGAACCTTCGTCTCAAGTGAATTCTTTGCTGGTGCAGATGATGCGCAAGCGGCTCGCATTGTCAGAGAACTCGGCGGCGATCGAGTTCATGTCGCTTTAACGCTCCGTCCTGTCTCGCGCATCCTCGCCTCGCGCTGGCAGCAGAATGTGCAGGAAGGGGCTCGCTACTCATTTGATCAGTGGCTGCACTGGGTCTTTGAACAGCCTAATGAAGGAAAAGGTGCAACATTCTGGTCGCGCCAGCGACACGATCACCTCGCCGCGCGTTGGGCTTCAATCGTTGGTCCAGAACGGCTGAGCGTGGTGATGGTCAACGAGCAGAACAAGTCTGCGATTTACCAAGCCTTTGAGGCGCTGCTCAACCTCCAAAGTGGAACACTTGAACCCCAAAGCGACACGGCGAATCGTTCAATGACTGCGGCGGAGATCGAGCTCATTCGTGCGCTGAACGAACGATTCGCTGATGAAGGGATCACGCGACCACTCCTCTACAAGATGATCACTCGTGGCACCGCCCTCTACATGAAGGGGCGAACCGTAGGGCCAGAAGAGCCCAAGCAGCAGACGCCGAGTTGGGCGGTGAACCGCGCCGACTTAATCGGCTGGGAGAGCGCGGCCTCGATTCGTGCACTCGGGGTACAAGTGATAGGTGACCTCAGCGCTCTTGGCGGCGCCACCCCCATCGGAGCGCCCGCGACACCGATCCCTCCGCTCATCGACACGGCAGCACACGCCACCGGGACTGCGGCACGGCACGTTCCTGAGGAGGTTGCGACCCGTGCGGCAATGGGCATGCTCTTTGCCAGTGGCGCAGTGCTGAAAGACGGTTCAGGTCGCCCTGGCGTGGATGTGCGGGTTGAACCTCAAGTCTTGCAACGAGTCCACACCATTGACCTGCTGCGGGTTGTGGCACAGCGCCTTCTCTGGATGGTCACCTCTCGCATCAGAAAGATCACGCGTCGCTAGCTCAGCGAGCGATACGCTTCAACCGTTCCATAACCGACACTGCCGCGTCGTACGGGCTCACCGCAGAGGCGTCTATGACGAGGTCTGCGTCTACAGGGACTTCATATGGTGAAGAGATGCCAGTGAACTCGCTGATCTCGCCCGCTCGCGCCTTCGCATAGAGTCCCTTTCGGTCTCGCCCCTCGCAGATTTCTAGCGGCGTGTTGATGTGGACGAGGAGAAAGGGGAGTCCTGCAGCCGCCTTCCGCGCGAGTGCGCGCCCTTCGGTAAACGGCGCAATCGGCGCAGCAATCCCAATGCCGCCCGCTCGGGCAACCTCAGCCGCCGCCGCGCCAAGCCGCTGAACGTTCGTATTTCGCGACGCACGGTCAAAGCCGAGTCCTGCAGAGATGCTTCGTCGCATCGCATCTCCGTCGAGCAGTGTGACCTCGCGCGCACCCTCATCGCGAAGTAGCTCCGCGAGCGCCGCCGCAACGGTGGACTTTCCGGATCCCGAAAGGCCTGTGAAGAGCACCACGGCCCCCTTCTTCCAAGCACCGTTTCGCGCTCGTTCAATCTCGATTGCAGAACCTGCCGGATATCCGAGAGGAGCGTCAGCGGAGTAACGCTCAGCGCCGGTCATGATCTCGGTTGCCCCGTAGGCGCGCGCGAGATCTTCAGCGTTCAGTTCCCCTTTTGGCCATGGGAGTGCAAGGATCGTGATTTGGCACGCCGAGAGTGAGCGCTTCAACTCCTCCGCGGCGGAGGTGAGCGCGCGAATCAGTCCAGATGGCTGCACCTCGCCGCCCGCAGTTGGTACACGGGAGACCAGCCCGCAGAGCAAGAGGTTTTTCGTGCCGAGATCTGTTGCGCGCGAAGTAAGCGCCGCGAGTTCTGCGCTGGACGGCGGGAGGTGTGCGATCAGTGCGAGGGCGGGACTGACATGTTGCACAATGGATGCAACTGGCCGACGAAGCGCCTCGCTCCATGCCAGACCCACCCCCGCCGCAAGTGGTCGCAGGTGTTTCACCCCAGTGGCGGAGAGTTCACTCAGCGGCGTGTTCTCTTCGTCACATAGGAGCACGCTAGTGCTATCAGTGAGGTAGTGGCGAAGGGCGCTGCTCGGTTGTACGCCCAGGCGCACAAGTTCCAGCATGTCGACCCCTGCCGAATCAAGGATGACGTGCGTTGGTTCCCCTTCGGGGTGCGGCCCTTCTCGCATCTCGTCAGATTACCCCCTAACCTGACCCGTGATGATGAGAAGGCAGTCCGACATAGAGATCGCAATAAAGGCCGCCTCCCGCGCTGGCGAGTTGCTGCTCCAGCTTCGCCAGGGCGTAGAAACGGGAGACGCAACGAGAACGCCCCTTGATGTCGATGCGCTTCGGGCCGATGGCGATCAAGACGCGAACCGCGCCATCACGGAACTGATTTCGACGGGCCGACCGGACGACACCCTCCTCTCAGAAGAGGCGGCCGACGATCCGCGCCGACTGAGCGCAGACCGCGTCTGGATTGTTGATCCACTTGACGGCACACGTGAGTTTGGCGAACGAGACACCGCTGGTGTATGGCGTGATGACTTTGCCGTGCACGTTGCGCTCTGGGAGCGTGGTCAGGGACTGACGCTCGGCGTTGTGGGACTGCCTGCGCTGGGCGTGATCTACAGCAGCGACGCGCCGCCAGAAGTTCCGCCTAGCCCGCTCGGTGCCTTGCGCATTGCCGTGAGTCGCACGCGACCGCCAGAGTTCATTTCGGCTCTGGAGGAGTCAGGTTCGGCGACGCTCGTACCGATGGGCTCCGCGGGCGTCAAGGTGATGGCAGTAGTGAGGGGCGAAGTCGACGCATATATCCACGCTGGCGGACAGTACCAGTGGGATTCGGCGGCACCAGTTGCGGTTGCACTTGCGGCGGGGTTGATTGCGACGCGGCTGGACGGGTCACCGCTCAGGTACAACGTCCCAGAGCTGCTCCTCCCAGACCTTCTGGTCTGCCACCCAGACCGTGCCAAGGAGGTACGTGCGCACCTTGACGCGGCGGGCTTTGGACCTGGCCGCCGGGGAGGCGCGGGTGCGGGCGGCACGGGTGCGGCAGAATCAGCGGGATGAGGAGTGCACGATGAAAAGCCACGTGATGAGCCAACTCGCCGCCCTGGAGGCGGAGAGCATTCATATTTTCCGCGAGGTCGCGGCGGAGATGGAGCGCCCCTGCCTTCTCTTCTCTGGCGGAAAGGACTCGATCGTCATGCTGCATGTGGCGCGCAAGGCGTTCGCTCCAGCGCCGATTCCGTTCCCCGTGATGCACGTCGACACAGGCCTCAACTTTGCCGAGGTCATTGCGTATCGAGATCGCTGGGCGGCGCAGCTCGGACTTCGACTGGTTGTCGCTTCCGTACAAGATGCGATAGATCGAGGCGTCGTCAAAGAGGAGCCGAACGGCTCGCGCAACCGCATCCAGACACCGGTCCTGTTGGAGGCTGCGGCGCGCGAGAAGTTTGACGCACTCTTCGGGGGTGGTCGCCGTGACGAAGAGAAGGCGCGCGCCAAAGAGCGCGTCTTCTCCTTCCGTGATGAGTTCGGCCAGTGGGATCCGAAGAATCAACGCCCAGAGATCTGGAGTCTCTATAACGGACGAGTCTTCCCAGGCGAGAGCATCCGCGTCTTCCCGCTCTCCAACTGGACCGAGCTCGACATCTGGTCGTATATCGCACAAGAGGAGATCGAGATCCCGTCGCTCTATCTTGCTGCCGAGCGTGAGGTGGTGGAGCGCGATGGGATGCTCTATGCGGTGAACGAATTCGTGGCGCTGAGGGCTGGTGAAACCTCTCAGAAGCGGAGCGTGCGCTACCGGACGATGGGTGACGCGAACCTAACCGCCGCTGTTGAATCTTTTGCTGACACGGTGGCAAAAGTCGTAGAAGAGATCGCGGCCGTGCGCATCACCGAGCGCGGCGCAACACGGGGCGATGACAAGGTTATCACCGAGCGCGGCGCAACACGGGGCGATGACAAGGTTTCTGAAGCGGCCATGGAAGATCGGAAGAAGGAGGGCTACTTCTGATGGAAGCCGACCTTCTCAGGTTCGCAACCGCGGGCTCTGTTGATGACGGCAAGAGCACGTTGATTGGACGACTCCTCTACGACTCGAAGTCACTCTTCTCAGACCAGCTCGAATCTGTCGAGCGTGTCAGCCGTGAGCGTGGCCACGAATACACTGACCTCTCCCTCCTGACGGACGGCCTTCGTGCGGAGCGTGAACAGGGGATCACAATTGACGTTGCGTATCGCTACTTCGCCACCCCGAGACGGAAGTTCATCATTGCCGACACCCCTGGTCACATCCAGTACACCCGCAACATGGTGACTGGCGCATCAACGGCAGACGTTGCCCTTGTCCTGGTCGATGCGCGGAAGGGGATGACCGAGCAGAGTCGTCGGCACGCCTTTATTGCCACACTGCTCGGTGTGCCGCACATGGTGGTCTGCGTCAACAAGATGGATCTCGTTGAATGGTCAGAAGAGGTCTTTGAGAACATTCGCCGTGAGTTCACTGAGTTCGCCGCGCGCCTTCGCTTGCGCGATCTCACCTTTATTCCACTCTCTGCGCTGAGCGGCGACAACGTGGTGACTCGCTCAGCCAACATGCCGTGGTTTGACGGCGCGCCACTGCTAAGCCACCTGGAGCGACTGCACGTTGCGAGCGATCGGAACCTTGTGGACGTTCGCTTCCCTGTGCAGTACGTGGTGCGGCCGCAGTCGCACGAGAGGCGTGACTATCGCGGGTACGCGGGGACGATTGCCTCAGGGGTCTTGAAGCCTGGCGATCGCATCCGCGCACTGCCTGCTGGCTTGGAGACTGAGATTGCGTCAATTGAGACGGCGGACGGCCCGGTGGCTGAGGCGTACCCGCCGATGGCGGTGACAATCACGCTAAAAGATGAGATTGATATCAGCCGCGGTGACATGCTCTGCCGGCCGAATAATGTGCCCGCAGTGATGCAGGACATTGATGCGCAGGTCTGCTGGATGGACGAGAGCGCGTCACTGAGCAAGGGGAAAACGTACGCGATCAAGCACACCACGCGATGGGCGCGCGCGGTGGTGAAGCAGATTGACTACCGCATTGACATCAACACCCTGCACCGCGTGGAGGGGGTCGAGGGACTCGCACTCAACGAGATCGGCCGCGTCCGCCTCCGCTCTACCAAGCCACTCTTTGTTGACCCCTATCTTGCAAACCGTCAGACGGGCGCATTCATCCTTGTGGACGAGTCCACGAACCGAACTGTGGCGGCCGGAATGATCGTGCGCGAATCAGGGAGCTAGGTCGCCTCGCACCTGCACAAGCGTCGCCGTTCCCTCACAATTAACGGATGGTCCGCATCGCACATTTGACGC
>JBEDBF010000022.1:0-12084 GCA_041177405.1 Chloroflexota bacterium
GGCGAGAGCTGACTCCGCAATAGACTCCATCGGATGCGCGCGCGAAACGCTGAATGGCCCTGAGCCGATGCGTCGGAGGGCGACAAGGTGCGCACCACTTCCAACCGCAGCGCCGAGATCGCGGGCAATTGCACGAATGTAGGTTCCCGAACTGACATCGAGCTCAGCACTCATCAATGGCTCTTCCGGGTGACTATCGTCCCATGAAGTGATCTCGAAACGTGTGATCTCTACGGGTCGAGGAGCCAGGTTGACCAGCTCTCCTGCCCGCGCGCGTTCGTAGGCACGCACGCCCTCAACTCGCTTCGCAGAGTGACTCGGTGGAACCTGTTCAAGAGCACCACGAAAACGTGGCAGGAGCGATTCGACCTGATGTCGAGTGGGCGGCACGGCCGCTCGTCGGATCAGCTCGCCGTCGAGATCGTCTGTCGTGGTAGCACCACCGAACGAGAATGTCGCCTCATAACGCTTTGCCCCTCCCTGATGGAGTGCAGCGAGTCGCGTCGCACGTCCCAAGACGAGCACGAGGAGGCCCGTGGCAAACGGGTCAAGCGTGCCCCCGTGTCCGATCCGTGGTTGCCCCGCAATACGACGAACCTTGGCGACGACATCGTGACTCGTTGGTCCGTTCGCCTTGTCGACGAGTAGGATCCCATCGATGCCAGGCGTGCTCGGACGTCGGCGTGCCACAGCTAAGACTCGCTACCACGCCCCGTGCGAAGTGAGGTGACAGCACGCAGCACCGTGGCCACCGCGTCGTCGAGTGGCGTCGAAATGCTCGCCCCGGCCGCGCGCGCGTGTCCGCCGCCACCGAACAGAGCAGCAATCTTGGTGGCGTCAAGGCCGCCTTCTTTCGTCCTGATGGAGAGACGCGTTTCTCCAGCACCCTCCTCCTTGAAGAAGAGTGCCACGTTCGCCTCAATGACCTGGGCGAGGGTATCGACAATCCCTTCGGTTTCTTCTGGCTGCGCCGCAGTTTCCTGGAGATCAGATTTGAGCACTGCCGCCCAGACGGTTGCGCCGCCGTCTGATGTTGCCATTCGATCAAGCACGCGCGCATGAAGGCGGACCTGTGTCGCTGGCTTGGAGCGATACAGGCGCCGCGAGATCTCGCTGATCGGCGCGCCAGCCTCAAGGAGGAGTCCTGCAACCTGCAGCGTTCGCGGGGTGGTGTTGCTGTGTTGGAAGGTTGCGGTATCCATGATGATCCCAGCGGCGAGCGTGGCGGCGAGTTGACCGCCTTCCGCAGCAAGGTCCGATTGCAGCGCCACAGCGATGAGCGTGACCATTTCACAGGTCGCAGCTGCCGTCGGGTCGATCCATTCCAACGGAGAGGTGCTGCGGTTGGACACGTGGTGGTCAATCGTCGCCCTGACCACGCCGCTTGGCAGGGCCTGCATCAGCTCGCCTGCGGCTCCCGCGCGCTTTTCGTCACCGCAGTCGACGAGAATAGCCGCATCGGGCACCCACTCCGGAGGGGTGGTGAGGACGCGAGAAATTGTCGGGATGACGTCATACACCTTCGCTGGGGTATCAGCGCAGAGGACCGCTACCTCGACTCCGCGTTGCGCAAGGATGGACTGCAGCCCAAGAGCCGCACCGAGCGCATCGGCGTCGGGGCGCTCATGCGGAACAACCCAGATACGCTTCGCGGCTCGCAGAAGCGCAAGTAGTTCAGCTGGAACGGCGGCCGTCGCCTCCGCATGAAGTGCGGCAGAGCGATCCTGCAGGTTCACGCCCCCTCCCCTTTCCCACGCGTCACACCTGGACTCGGAAGTTGAGCGAGCGCATCGAGAGGGTCATCGCCTCGCTCAAGGCTACCGAGTATCTGCTGGATTCGGCTGCCACGTTCACCCGCTGCGTCAAGTTCAAAGTGGAGCGCTGGAACCCGACGAATGCGCAGACCTTTGGAGATAACGCTTCGAAGGTGCGCGGTTGCGCTGCGTAGCGCCGCGAGTGAGGCGGCCCGCTGCTCATCGCTACCAATGGTGCTGATGAACACCTTCGCATGACGCAGATCTGGCGAGGTTTCCACTCCGACGACCGTGACGAACCCCAGTCGGGGGTCACTTATTGAGCGCGAGATATGCGTGCTGATCTCTTCACGGAGGAGTTCGTCCACGCGAGGCATTCGTTCGGTCATTAGAGACTCCTACGAGTAGACTGCTCCCCGACGATCTCCAGAATGTCTCCCTCTTGGATGGAAATCGTTGGGCCGAGGCCAATACCGCACTCTTGGCCCTCCTTCACCTCGCGCACATCGTCGCGGAATCTTCGGAGGGATTCCACAACATCTGTTGCGACCACACTCCCACCCCGCATCAGGCGAACTTTTGAGCCACGCGTGACGCGCCCCTCTCGGACAACGCATCCCGCAATCACAAATCCCTTTCCAGGGAAGAGCTGCTTCACTTCGGCGCGTCCCTCAACAACCTCTGACTTCTCCGGATCGAGCATTCCCTCGATGGCCGCCTTCATGTCATCGGCCAGTTCATAGATGATCTCGTAGAGCCGGACGTCGACCTTCTCGGTGTCCGCCATACGTCGAGCACCTGGGGTCAGCGTTGTGGTAAATCCGAGGACGATCGCGTCAGAGGCCGATGCGAGCAAGATGTCGTTTTCTGTTATCTCACCCGCGGCGGACATCAGGACGTTGATGCGCACCTCATCGCTCTGCAGCTTCTCCAACTGGTGCTCAATGGCGCCGAGCGAGCCTGCCACGTCTGACTTGAGAATGACGCGAACCTCTTTGCCAGCACCCGATTGAATGCGTCGATAGAGCTCTTCCATGGTTGCCCGGCCGCCACCATCACGAGCGGCGGTAGCTTCGTTCTTTGCCTTCTCAGCCAAGTCACGTGCCTCGCGCTCGTCAGCGGCCACGCGGAAAATATCGCCGCTCGCAGGGACTTCAGGAAGTCCAGAGATCACGACCGCGGTGGATGGACCCGACAACTTGACGCGCGCGCCGTCCGTCGTCTCTAGGGAGCGGACCTTTCCGGAGATCGCACCCGCCACTACGGCGTCCCCAACGCGTAGCGTCCCTGTCTGGACGATGACCGTTGCAATGGGTCCGCGACCCTTGTCGCGCTGCGCTTCAATCACCGTGCCAATCGCTGGGCGTGACGGATCCGCTTTGTAATCACCGAGGTCTGCGACGAGAAGGATCATGTCAAGAAGGTCATCGAGACCGGCACCGGTTCGCGCCGAGACGGCAACGAGAGGAACGTCTCCGCCGTACGCCTCCACGAGCACGTTCGCCTCGGCAAGCTCGCTCTTCACCCGCTCAGCATTTGCGTCGGGCTTATCTACCTTGTTCATTGCCACAATGATCGGCACATTCGCCGCGCGCGCATGGCTGATCGCCTCTTTGGTTTGAGGCATCACGCCGTCATCTGCAGCCACCACGATGATCGCAATATCTGTGACTCGTGCGCCGCGGGCTCGCATAGCGGTGAACGCTTCATGTCCTGGGGTGTCGAGGAAGAGGATGCGTCGATCACCCCGTTTGACCAGGCTCGCACCAAGGTGCTGTGTGATCCCGCCACGCTCCCCCGCCGCAACGGACGTCTTTCGCAGGGCGTCGAGGAGACTCGTCTTGCCATGGTCCACATGGCCCATGACGGTGACGATCGGCGCTCGCGTCTCAAGGGCGGCGGTCGCTGATTCCTCAAAGAAGACCTGCTTGGTAGCGGCTGGCAACGCCTCTGGTGTCTCCTCTGGCGTCTCTTCAACCTCCTCCGGCTCAGGTTCAGCCACGTTGAATCCGAGCTCCGTTGCAATGAGTGCCGCCGTTTCACGATCAATTCCCTGATTCATCGTCGCGAAGACCCCGCTCCGGATCAGCGGGTTGATGATGTCAGCTGGATTTACGCGAAGGATCTGGGCGAGCTCACCTACGGTCATCGAGGGCGGGAGCACCAACACTCCAGCCTCGTGGACCTGGAGCGGCTTTTGCGGGCGGGGCTCAGGGTTCGCGCGGTCAGGGCGGACGGGGCGCACGCTCTTTCTCTGCTTTGTCATGCTCCCCTCCTTTCGTCCTCAGCCGCTATCCAGGCCCGTCGCGCCTGATCAATCAGTTCAAACTCTTCATCGCGTACTGGACCGCGCAGTCCCTGCTGGATCGCTGCACGAAGGCTCCCTTCATGTGTGTCAGCACAGACCCACGCTCCACGTCCACCGCGTCCTCCAATGCGTATGTTGCCGTTGCTCTCGCGACCGACTCGCAGCAGTTGGCGCGTGTTGAGGCGATGCCTACAGAGCACACAGGTGCGCTCTGCCGCCTCTCCCGTGCTACGCCTCGCCCTCTACGGCAACCGCATCCGCAGTATCCGAAACTGCGGAGGAAGGGCTGCCGGTACCGTCGCTCGCGATATCAATGCGGTAGCCAGTCAGGCGTGCAGCGAGTCGAGCATTCTGACCTTCACGTCCGATCGCAAGTGAGAGTGCGTGCTCAGGAACGGTCACGACCGCCGACTTTGCGTTCTCATCTACAACGACAGAGATCACGGGTGCTGGCGAAAGTGCACGGCCAATCATCTCTGCCGGATCGTCTGTGAACGCAATGATGTCGACCTTCTCTCCACCGAGCTCTTCAACAACGGCCTGCACCCGTGCGCCACGCTGACCGACCACAGTTCCAACCGGGTCAAGGCCAACCTGGTGCGCGTTCACGATGACCTTGGCGCGGTGACCAGCCTCACGTGCAATCGATGTGATCTCGACGAGGCCGGAACGGAGCTCTGGCACTTCGAGTTCAAACAGCTTCTTGACGAAGTTCTTATGCGAGCGTGTGAGCAGAATCTCTGGTCCGCGCACAGTGGTGCGAACTTCAAGGAGGAGTGCCTTTACGTTCTCTCCGATTCTGAAGGTATCGAGCGGAGAGAGCTCTGTCGAAGGAAGGTAGGCCTCTGCGCGGCCAACATCGAGCACCAGATTCCTTCGGTCAACACGCATGACCACGCCAGTAAGGATCTCCCCTTCGCGTTCGGCAAAGGAGCGCATCACCTGCTCACGCTGGATCTGCACGAGCCGTGCCTGCAGCGTCTGGCGCGCCTGCGCGGCCACAATGCGACCCATCTCAGCGTTCATCTCTTCGGTCTCAATGAGTGCCCCGAGCGTGGCCTCAGGGTGGCTTGCCTGTGCCTCTGCAAGCGTCCATTCCGCGCCTGGCGTGAGCACCTCTTCGACCACGCGGCGGGCGCGGAAGACCCGCATAGAGCCCGTCTCCGGGTCGAGTCGGACATGGATATCTGCCGCGCCGTGGCGGCGGTTGAGGGCGGCCGCGTATGACTCCTCAGCCGCTCGCAACACACTCTCGCGGTCAATCCCGCGTTCCGCACCCAACTGTACGAGGGCGCCAACAAGCTCCTTGCTCATCTCTGCCTCCCTTCACGCTTGGCAGCCCCGATAAAAAAAGACGCGGGGGTCACCCACGTCTCTCGTCCGGCGGCCGTTATTGAGCGCATCATAGCATGCCCCCAGCGGGGCTCAACTCGTGCGTGGGTCACGAGGAGGGGCGTTCAGGCCCCTGAGAGGGTCGTTTAGCGGCTCGGGTAGTGCTCGACGACGTAGCGGTCGAGGATCTCGGTGAACTCGGCAACGATCCGATCGCCCCGCAGTGTCGTGAAGAGGGCGCCATCTTTGAAGACTGGGGCAACCGGCTCCTCGAATGTGCCCGGGAGGCTGATGCCGAGATTCGCATGTTTCGACTCGCCTGGGCCGTTGACAACGCAGCCCATCACGGCCACCTCCATCGTTTCAACGCCTGGATGACGCTCGCGCCAAAGCGGCATCTGTGCCTTCAGGTAGCTCTGGATCTGCTGTGCCATCTCCTGGAAGAAGACGCTTGTCGTCCGCCCGCAGCCCGGACAGGAAGTAACTTGCGGTGCGAAAGCGCGGAGTCCGAGCGATTGCAAGAGCTGCTGGGCGACCTCCACCTCGAGCGCACGATCACCCCCTGGCTCAGGAGTCAGTGAAACGCGGATCGTGTCACCAATCCCCTCATTCAAGAGGATTGCCAAGGCGGAGCTGGTTGCAACAATGCCCTTCATTCCCATTCCAGCTTCGGTGAGTCCCAGGTGAAGCGGGTAATCGCAGCGAGAGGCGAGCTCACGATACACATCAATCAAATCACGAACGTTTGACGTCTTGGCCGACAGGAGAATTCGGTCGTGCGGAACTCCCGTCTCCTCTGCGAGTTCTGCAGACTGAAGTGCGCTACGAACAATCGCTTCAATCGTGACCGCGCGTGCGCTCTCTGGAGCGGTTGAGCGGGCGTTCTCTTCCATCAACTGCGTCAACAGATCCTGATCCAACGAGCCCCAATTTACGCCAATCCGCACGGGCTTTCCGTGCTCGTTTGCAATCTTGACAATGGTCTGAAAGTTTTCATCGCGTCGCTTGGTGCCCACATTGCCTGGGTTGATCCGGTATTTTGCCAGCGCGGCAGCGGTTGCCGGATACGCTGCCAAGAGCTTGTGGCCGTTGTAGTGAAAGTCGCCGACAATAGGTACCGCAATCCCCTCATCCGCAAGCCGACGAACGATTTCTGGGACGGCAACCGCTGCCTGTTCGTTGTTGACGGTGACTCGCACGATCTGACTCCCGGCACGAGCCAAGTGCGCAACCTGTGCCGCGGTGCCTACAGCGTCAGCAGTGTCGGTGTTCGTCATTGACTGCACGACGATCGGGTGCGCTGAGCCTACAAGGACGCCGCCAACACTTACCGACGGCGTCGAGCGTCGTGTCGGTCGCAGTAGATCTGGTCGATCCGCGGCAGGGCGAGGAACGACTGGGAGGTCGCGGCTCATCGGGCCCCTCCACCAAATACCGCGCCGAGATCACCGAGCGTGATCCAGAAGAAGAGAAGCAGCATGGCGAGCGCGCCAGCCGTGACGAGTGCCTGTTCTACCCTCCTGCCGCGTTCTCCGCCCAAAAGACGACGAAGGAGAAGCGCGGCGACTCTGCCGCCGTCTAGCGGTGGGATCGGCAGCAGATTCAGGATCGCAAGATTTGCGGAGAGGAGCGCGGCGATTTGAATGAGTCCGCTAAAGCCGAGCCGCTCAGCCGCCCCAGCCACACCAACTGCAATGCCAACAGGCCCTGCGAGTGCGGGGGCCTCTTCAGCAGATTGGAAGGGAGCGGTGACGAGCTCGGCAAGTCCGCCAAGGATCGCCATTCCCGCGTCAAGTGTCCGCACTGCCGCGAGGCGAACGACATCGGTCGCAGGACGTTCGAGCGGACCGGCTGGGAGAAGATCGGCGATGCTGATTCCGAGCACCCCCTGTCCTGCCGCCTCTTCGATGGTGCGAAGCTGAAGCGTGATGTCACGGGATACGCCCGCGTCGTCAATGACCGTGAGTTGGACTTTGCGCCCGGCAGCCTCCCGTAGCCCAGCCAGCGGAGTCTCGAAACGATCAAATGGAACGCCGTTCAGCGACGAGATGCGCTCCCCTGCCACGATCCCAGCGTTGGCTGCTGGTGAGCCTGGCTGCACATCCGCAAGGAGGAGTTCGCCTCGCTCGGCCAGCGGGCCAGCGAGTGCGAGCATGAGGAGAAACGCCACAGCAAGATTGACCACGACTCCCGCCAGCATCACGATGACTTTTGAAGTGAGCGAGGCACGCTCCCATCCGTCAGGTTCGCTACTCCCTTCGGTCGCCCCTGCCATTCGGACAAAGCCACCGAACGGGAGCGCGTTGAGGGTCAAGAGTGTTCGCGCACCACGATGCAGAACGGCAACCCGTGGCGGAAATCCGATACCAAACTCCTCGACGGCGATCCCGCGACGTCGTGCGGCAAGTAGGTGTCCGAGCTCGTGGACGACAATCAGCGGCACGACCAAGAGGAGCAGGACCAGGATTGGCCCAAGAACACTGCCAATCAGCCCGAACAGTTCGCCCATATCAACAGCCTACGCCCGCTGCGAATCAACTGCTCGCGGCCGCCTTGCACGCCTCATGTCGGCCTCCAGGCGATAGAGAAGCCTCGAACCTCGTCGCTGAGGGCGCGTAGGGCCTCAACACTCTCAGGGGCGGTGCGTCCGCCGAATCGTTCGGTGGCCTCCCGCAGGAGCGGCGCAATCCCACCGAAGGGAATTTCCCCAGAGGCGAAGCGGGCCGTTGCAACATCGTCCGCAACAATCAACACGGCAGGTGCCGCGCCCCCGAACTCGCCCGCTGCAAGCGCTACCGCAAGGCCGGGGAACCGTTGCAGGTCGGGCTCCTCAAACGTGAGCTCGCGCATCTCCGCCAGATTGACCGCGCGCGCGGGCTGCTCACTTCGCTGCGGGTAGTTCAACGCGTAGCTGATGGGCACGCGCATGTCTGGCTCGCCAATCTGCGCCTTCATCGAACCATCGGTGAAGGTCACTGCGCCATGAACGAGACTCTGCGGATGCACCAATACCGAAATCCTGCTCATCGGCACCTCAAAAAGTCGATGGGCCTCAATGACTTCCAGCCCCTTATTGACAAGAGAGGCGGAGTCAACGGTGATCTTTCCACCCATGTTCCATGTTGGATGCTTCAGCGCGTCTTCAATCCGTGCGCTGGCAATTCGAGATGCTTCCCACGTGCGGAATGGGCCACCACTTGCCGTGAGCCAGAGGCGCTCCACCCTCGCTGGCAGCTCGCCGGCGAGGCACTGCCAGATCGCTGAATGTTCGCTGTCTACTGGCCGGAGCCGTTCAAGGATATTCGTGCCACGGCGTACAGCCGCACGACGCGCAGCACCGATCACCATCTCCCCACCAGCGACAATCGTCTCCTTGTTGGCGATCGCAACAGCGACTCCCGCATCGAGCGCGTCAATCGTTGTGCTGATACCAACGAGTCCGGTGGCCGCCGCAACGATCAGATCCGGTGTGCTGCCAAGAATAGTTGCGCTCAGCTCCTCGCCCTCACGTCCAACAGCCATGCTCGCATTGGGATAGGAGGCGGCGAGGGCCCGTGACGCGTCGCTCTCTCGACCAACTGCAATCGCGACTAGTTCAAATTGATCGGGCGCGGCACGGAGGACATCAATCGTCTGTGCACCGATTGATCCGGTCGCCCCGACCAGGGCCACACGCTGCCGCTGCATCAGTCGCCTAGGCGAAGGTACTGAATGGCTTCCAAGAGGATGACGCCGAGTAGTGCTACAGGTGTGGCGAGCAGAAGGCTATCAATACGATCCAAAACGCCACCGTGTCCAGGGATTAGCGTTGCAGAGTTCTTGATACCAGCGGCACGCTTGAATAGAGATTCAACAAGGTCGCCAGCCTCAGCGGCAACGGCAACGACCAGGCTCACGGGGAGCGCCCACAGAGCCGGCGCGTCAAGCCAATGTGTCGCGACCACTGTTCCAACGATGGTCGCACTAATGAGTCCGCCGAGTAGACCTTCAACACTCTTGCGGGGAGAGATGAGTGGGGCTAGCTTTCGTCGACCCAAGCGCCGACCAATCACATAGGCTCCGGTGTCGGCACTCCACACCACTGCAAGCAACCAGGCAATCCACGGCGAGGGGGTGCTGTCACCTAGCAATCCAAAGAACGGAAGAAGCAGGAGCGGCGAAAGCCAGGTTGCCGTTGCGAGTGTCCCGAAGAGGGAACGGGCATACGGTGCGACGCTCCCCCGCTTGATTCCGAGTGCGCGGAAGAGCTGCAGCGCGATGAGTGCCAGAAGTGTGAGCACCCACAGCGAGGCGGCTGGGACAACGCCCGCGAACACCACCGTGATGAGCGGAACCACGAGGAGCGCCGCGCTCCACGTGGGCGAGGCTCCGCCGGAGATCGCCCCTACAATCTGCGCGCCTTCGCGTGCGGCGAGCAGGATGAGGAGAACGGTGAGAGGAATCGTGCCATACGGCCAGATGAGGATGCCCACTGCGAATGGGAGAATGAACAGAGAGCCGACGGCGCGCGCTGCAACGTTACTGCTCCGCTTGGCGCTCCTTTGACCCACTCTCCTCATCGCCCGAACCGTCGTGAACGCGCCGCGTAGGCGCGCATGGCCGACTCTAGGTCGGCACCGCTGAAATCTGGCCAGAGGCCCGGCCAAGTCACGAGTTCGGTATACGCGGTCTGCCAGAGCAGAAAGTTTGAGAGTCGCTCCTCGCCTCCCGTACGGATGAGAAGATCTGGGTCCGGAACTCCACTCGTGTAGAGTGCGCCACTGATCGTCTCCTCATCAACCTTTTCAGCGCTAATGCCAGAGCGGACGATAGAGCGAACTGCATCGACAAGCTCTGTTCTCCCGCCGTAGTTGAAGGCCACATGGAGCTTCATCGCACTCCCAGCGGCCGTGGCCTCGCAGGCGCGCTGGATACGCTCTGCCGCCTCACTTGGAAGCTCATCGAGCCGACCAAGGAAATCTACGGCGATGCCGTTCTTGACGAGGGTCGCCGTCTCTCGTTCAATCGTTTGTGCGAGCAGTGCGAATAGCTGATTGACCTCGCGGTCATCACGTCCCCAATTCTCTCGACTAAAGGCGTACACCGTGAGATGGGCAATGCCAAGTTCAGCGGCGCGTGTGATGACGCCCCTCAGCGCCTCAGTTCCAGCGGTGTGGCCGTCAAGCTCATCGCGACCCTGTGCACGCGCCCAACGTCGATTTCCGTCCATGATGATGGCGACGTGGCGCGGCAGGCCCTGCGCCGCAGGTCCGCGGTGGACGAGCGGTGGAGCGTCAACCGGACGATCGACGCTAGGCTCGGTCAACCTTCCAGAACCTCGCGCTCCTTGGTGGCCGCCATCTTGTCGATCTCTGCGATCTTCGCGTCTGTGGCCTTCTGGAGGGCGTCGAGACGGCGTCTTGCATCGTCTTCGCCGATCTCTTTTCCCTTCTCAAGCTTCTTAATCGCCTCCTGCTCATCGCGTCGGGCGTTGCGAATCTCGATCCGAGCCTCTTCGGTGCGTTTCCCCATCTGCTTTACAAGATCTTTGCGACGCTCTTCCGTCATGGAAGGCACGCGAAGTCGAATAATGTTGCCGTCGACCGCTGGAGTCATGCCGAACTGAGCGCTGTTGAGAGCCTTCTCAATGGCTGGGATTGCCGTGGGATCCCAAGGCTGTACGACGAGGAGAGTGTTCTCCGGCACGCTAATGCCCGCCATCTGATTGAGTGGCGTCTTCGCACCATAATGGTCAACTGAAATGTGTTCAACAAGGGATGCGCTCGCGCGTCCGGTTCGGAATCCACCGAGGTCTTTACCGAACGCCTCGACAGCTCGGCTCATGCGTTCTTCCACGCTTGCGCTCATCGCGTTCCCTCCTTTGAAATCATGGTGCCGACCTCTTCGCCACGGACCGCCTTGAGGACGTTCTCGTGCGCATCAAGATCAAAGACAACGATTGGAAGGTTGTTCTCCATGCAGAGAGAGACTGCGGCCGCATCAAGTACCTTCAATCCATCGACGAGGACCCGTCCGTAGCTGATCGCCGGGATGCGAACCGCGTCGGCGTGCACATGGGGA
Organism: Chloroflexota bacterium; assembly: GCA_041177405.1. Lineage (GTDB taxonomy): Bacteria > Chloroflexota > Limnocylindria > Limnocylindrales > Limnocylindraceae > Limnocylindrus. The sequence continues at coordinate 11,455 of JBEDBF010000022.1, forward strand.
TCCTTGTCATACACCCCGTCTACCTTGGTCGCCTTAAGCATGACCTCGGCCCCGATCTCCACCGCGCGGAGCGCGGCCGCGGTATCGGTCGTGAAGTACGGATTCCCAGTACCGGCAACAAAGACCACCACACGCCCCTTCTCGATGTGGCGAATGGCGCGTCGCCGAATGTAGGGCTCGGCGACCTCGTTCATCTCAATTGCGGTCATGACGCGCGTCTCAACTCCTGCACGTTCCAGACCATCCTGGAGTGCAAGACCGTTCATCACCGTGGCGAGCATACCGATATGGTCCGCGGTGGCGCGCTCCATCCCTGTTGCGGTTGATGCGGTCATGCCGCGAAAGATGTTGCCGCCCCCCACCACAATGCCTACCTCAACACCAAGGGCACGGACGCCTTTGACCTGCTCCGCAACGAATGAGAGAACCTTCGGGTCCACGCCATACTGCTGGTCCCCGAGGAGCGCCTCTCCGGAGAGCTTGAGCAGAATGCGGGAGTAGCGAGGCGGTTGCGTCATGGCCGTGCCACGAGGCTCGCCATGGCGGGACTCAGAGCTCTTCGCCGAGCGCGTAGCGCGCGAAGCGGCGAACCCTGATGTTCTCGCCGATCGTTGCGATCGCGTTGGTGAT
>JBEDBF010000023.1:0-17287 GCA_041177405.1 Chloroflexota bacterium
ACCGACAGCCACTGGTTCCACGATCCGGTCTATCTCGGTAGCTACCCACAAGAGGTGATCGACTTCTCCGGCGTAACGATGCCGATCCAGTCCGACGACATGAAGATCATCTCCGAGCGCCTCGACTGGCACGGTCTCAACTACTACTTTCCAGCGAAGATCGCAGACGACCCAAACGGCGACGGTGCACGGACACACTGGGGGCACATCGACGGTCCAAAGACGGATATGGGCTGGGGCATCAATGCGTCGGTCATGCGCGACTTCCTAATCAAGTTGAAGACTCATTGGAAGACGCCGAAGATCTACATCACCGAGAACGGGTCCGCGTGGCCAGACAGCGTGGCGCCTGACGGACGGATCTACGACCCCGAGCGCGAGCAGTACCTGATGGAGCACCTCAGCGCCGCAGCAGAGGCGATTGAGGCGGGTGTTGACCTGCGGGGCTACTTCGGCTGGTCGCTGCTCGACAACTACGAGTGGGCCTACGGCTATGCCAAGCGCTTCGGATATGCCTACGTGGATTACGCCACACAGACGCGCACGATCAAGGAGTCGGGTCGGGCGTTCGCACGGCTGATCCGAGCATCGCGCGGGGGCTGACCCTCAACGCTCACGGAGCGGTCCGATTTACGAGTCGGTGTGCTCCGGCTGACTGCGCACGGATGCGATTCCAGAGAAGAGGAGCGGGATCGGCCCGACGATAATCCCGATTGCGCTTGCGAACAGCGCCGCGTGCAGTCCGAACTGCTCGGCGATGATTGAGCCAACCACGGCGCCTAGCGGCATGCCGATCAGCATCACCCATTTCATGGAGGCGTTCATGCGACCGAGCAGCGCCTTCGGTGTTACCAGCTGCCGATATGTGACCTGGTTCGTATGGAAAAGTGCGGCGCCGAAGAAGGCGACGACTTGGAAGAGCACGGAGAACAGTGCAAGAGCCGCGACGCCCATTGAAACATCGAGCAGCGCAAATCCGAGCGGCATGGTGGGCAGGAGAAAGCCGCCGAGGATGATGGAGCGTCCTACTCCGATCCGCGCAGCAATCCTGCGCGCGGTGAGCGAGCCAATAAGCAGGCCAAGCACACCAGCGCCAAGGATGAGCCCGAGCAGCTCTGCAGGGAGAAGCAGCTCGCGGCGACCGTAGGCAATCAGAACCGCGCCGTTCGCGATCGCGCCAAAGAAGTTGAAGAGCAAAGCCGCAAGAGCATTGCCGCGCAGATGCGGGTGTGTCAGCACCCAGTGCAGGCCCTGACGGATCTCGTCGCGCAGTCGCGACGGGACTGCACCTTCATTTACAACAGGCGGCACTTCAACATGCTTGATTTTTCGCAGCATCAGCGCGCTGACCAGGTAGCTTATCGAGTCGAGGAAGATCGCCAGTGGGCCACCGAACCTCCCGATGATCACGCCCGCAATCGGCGGCCCCGCAACGCTCGCCCCCGAGTCGATCACCATGATTCGACTGTTCGCCTCTGCAAGTCGTGGCCCGCGCAGCAGTTCTGGGAGATACGACTGGTTCGCCACGTCGTAGATGAGCGTCCCTGCGCCAATGATGAAGAGCACGACGTAGAGCACGGGCATGGAGAGCGCGTCCATGACGAAGCTCAGCGGCACGATCAACAGCGCGGCAGTGCGCAGAAGATCCATCAACACCATTACAGGCCGGCGAGCGCGGCGATCAAGGAGTGCGCCGACGGGGAGACTCAACAAGACGAACGGCATCAAGAATGCCGCCTCAAGTAACACGATTGATCCGTTGCTTGCCTGAATCACGTCAACCGCAATCAGCGGAAACGCGATGTGCGAAACCTGCGATCCAAGGATGCTCACCGCCTGCGCGCCAAACAGCAGACGCACATCTGTGTCGCGGAACGGGTCGTCCGCGCTAAACCGAAAGATCGCGCGCATCCCCGTCAACCGAAGTGAGTCAGGCGCGGTTCAGTTCGGATCGCCGAAACGATTCGGTCCCGCGTCTCCCCGCTTCGCCATCAAGTAGATCCAATAGATTCCGAGGGCGACGAAGAGGATGACGCCGATCAGCACACCGACGCTTCCGCCAGTGGCAACATCGGAGTTTCCACCAATCGCGCCGGACAGACCCGCAGCGAAGGATGCGACGATCGCAATCAGTAGCACTACTTCAATTAAGATAAGAGCAATAATCAACTTTCCGCTTCGGTTCGTGTCATGCAGTCGGCGTACGGCCACTGCAAGATTGGGTGTGAAATTGGCGATACTGAAGGCAGAGGCGAGAGATGTATCAATTACGCTAAGCGCCGCGCCTGCGATCAAGGTGAAGAGAAAGAAGTACCAGTACTCCGCACGACTCGCTCGTCCACTGAAGGTCGCATACTTTGAGTAAACTGTTTTCACGGCGGAAAAGATATTCATTATTCCTCCAAACTTCCCTATCAAACTAGCAGCCAAATTCAACGTAGCATTTTTCCAACGCCAGTCAATACCTTATACTCATGCCATGCCAGCGATCACGGTGCCAGACGTCACGCTCCTTCCGCGCGCAAGTGTCGCCGACCTCCTGACGGAGAAGCCGCGGCCTGTGGTCTCGCTAACCACCGCACCAAGCGGCTTTGAGGGCGAAGGTTTCCCCGTCCGCCGAGCCTTTATGGGCGCGCCGCTGAACTTGATCGACCCATTCATCATGCTCGACCAGCTCGGCGAAGTTGAGTACGCGCCAGGCGAGCCGAAGGGGACACCGTGGCATCCACACCGCGGATTTGAGACGGTGACCTACATCATTGATGGCATCTTTGATCACCGTGACAGCAATGGTGGTGGTGGTCGCATCACCAATGGCGACACGCAGTGGATGACGGCCGGCGGCGGCATCTTGCACATTGAGACGCCACCAGAGTCTCTTGTGATGAGCGGTGGACTTTTCCACGGATTTCAGCTCTGGGTGAACCTCCCGCGCGCAAAGAAGTGGTCGCCCCCTGCGTATCAAGACATTCGATCCAATGAGGTGAAGCTGCTCGCCTCCGCTGACGGTGGCGCGCTGTTGCGCATCATTGCGGGCGACGTGGCCGGCGCCACGGGTCCCGGCTCCACGCAGACACCGATCGCGCTTGTGCACGCCACGATCCAACCTGGCGCAGAACTTGACCTTCCATGGCGGTCCGACTTCAACGCGCTTGTGTATGCGCTCTCTGGACGCGGCGCGGTAGGCGCTGAGGCCGTTGCGATTGAGTCCGGTCAGCTCGCGGTCTACGGCGCTGGCGATCGCATCATCATCAAAGCGGCGCAACGACAAGATGCGCGCACCCCCGCACTGGACGTGCTGATCCTAGGCGGCGAGCCGATTCGCGAACCGATCGCCTGGCTCGGGCCATTCGTCATGAACACACGTGATGAGGTTGTTCAGGCATTTGAGGACTACAGGGCCGGAAAGCTCGGGGTGATCCCCGCTTCGCATACCACCCCACACAACACTCCAACGAGCGTCGTCGAGTCCGAATAATCGCGTCTAGGTAGGTCTCCGTGGAGCTCTTCCTCCTCGGCGCAGCGCTCGCCTTCTCCATCAACATCGAGCTCGGCGTCGTCAACGTCATGATCGTGCGTACCGCTATCGATCGTGGCGCGTGGCCGGCCTTCTTGATCGGGCTCGGCTCGTGTATTGGCGATCTCATCTGGGCGTGTGCTGGTGCGCTCGGTGTCAGCGTGCTGCTCTCGTGGGCGCCAGCTGCGTGGATCCTCTGGCTCGGTGGGAGCGGCATCCTCTGCTGGTTCGCCGCCGCAGCACTTCTCGACGCGGTACGTGGCGGCAGCATTGATGAGTCTTCGCCACTTCGTCGCGCCAACGGACTCCGCGCGGTTGCGCTTGGTCTCGGTATTGCGATGGGGTCGCCCACTCTCATCCTCTGGACTGCAACGGTGGGCGGCAGCATCATTGCGGCACAGGCCGCTGACCTCGGCGGATTTATTCCATTCATCTCTGGCTTTGGTACCGCGGCGGTTGCGCATGCGGCAATCCTCTCAGGTGTCGTGGGGGCAACACGGCGATTCACGGGTCCACGGACAATCCGCGCCGTCTCGCTGGTCTCGGCGCTGATGTTCGCCGGGTTCGCAGTCGGGATCTTTGTGGACGGCGCACGCCGGCTCCTCCTCCCACTCCTCGGCTAATGAATCAGAGGCTGGCTCTGGTATCGTGTTCCCATGACCAGCACGCAGCTCCGCGCACTTGAGGGTGAACCGTCAATCTGTTGACGCTCGCATCGCGCCAACGCTGATTGAAAATGAAACCCACCAAAGAGTAAGGAGAGCAGAATGAGTAAGGTACCGTTCGATCCAACACCAAAGTTCCAGGAGTACGCCACTCCAGGCGCACTCGTCTCCACCGAGTGGCTCGCCGCAAACCTGAACACACCAGGGTTGGTTGTAGTGGAGTCTGACGAAGACACACTTCTCTATGAGACCGGACACATTCCAGGGAGTGTGAAGGTGGATTGGCACACCGACTTGAATGATCCGGTGTCACGGGACTATGTGGGACCCGAAGGTTTCGCAGCGCTGATGTCACGCAAGGGGATCGACCGCGACACCACGGTGGTCTTCTACGGCGACAAGTCAAACTGGTGGGCCGCCTACGCCCTCTGGGTCTTCCGCCTCTTCGGCCACGAAGATGTTCGCCTCCTCGACGGGGGTCGTCAGAAGTGGGAGGCGGAGGGTCGCGAGATGACCAAAGAGGTACCGACGCGCGCAGCGACAACGTACCCAGTCTCGCCGCGTAACGACAGCGAGCTGCGTGCCTATCGTGAGCAGGTGCTTGAACATGTCAACGCAAAGGGCTGCATGGTTGACGTCCGTTCTCCACAGGAGTTCAGCGGCGAGCTGACGCATATGCCTGACTACCCACAGGAGGGAACCCTCCGTGGCGGTCACATCCCGGGGGCGAAGTCAGTCCCGTGGAAGCGAGCCGCCAATGATGACGGCACATTCAAGGGGGTCGCCGATCTTCGGGCCATCTATGAGGGCGAGAAGGGCCTCGCGGCGGATGATGACGTGATCGCCTACTGCCGCATCGGCGAGCGTTCAAGCCACACCTGGTTTGTGCTCACCTACCTGCTCGGATTCAAGAACGTGCGCAACTACGACGGTTCGTGGTCCGAGTGGGGCAACGCCGTTCGACTCAGGAACGTCGGACCAACTCAACACGATGTCAGAGTCAACCGAAGCGCAGCTCCCACCCGGTCTCGCGGCGGTTGCCGCTGAGTTTGCCGACACGCCGCGCGAGTTACGCCTCGAACTTCTCCTTGAATACGCCGATCGACTGAAGCCGCTCCCTGAGCCGTACGCGTCGCGGGAAGATCTCATGGAACGTGTGGAGGAGTGCCAGTCACCACTCTTTGCAGTCGCTGAGATACACGACAACGTGGTGTCCATTCACGCAACAGCGCCACAGGAGTCTCCGACGACGCGTGCCTTCGCCAGCATCATGCAACTCGGACTGAGCGGCCTCACCCCTGCAGAGGTGCTCGCAGTTCCTGCGTCTGCACCACTGCAACTAGGCTTGACGGAACTCGTCTCTCCGCTGAGGATGCGCGGTGCAACCGGACTCCTTGCGCGAATTCAGCGACAGGTGCGAGCGGCAACGATCGCTTAACCGAGCGGAGCGGCCTCCGCATTCTTTGCCGCAATTTTCAGCAAGTCACGGGTGAGGCGGTCCATCTCACTTGCGGGGAGCGATGCGCCGAATCGTTCGGCAACGGCGCGCAGATGCCCAGGAGCTGCTGACCGGAACGCCTTGATCCCAAGTGGCGTGAGCGTTGCCCAGTGCACGCGACCATCCTCGGTGCAGCGCCGACGCGTCACCCAACCGTTGATTGCGAGTCGATCCACGCGGCGGGTCAGGCCACTCTTTGAGATGAGTGCCGCATCGGCGAGTTCGCTCATTCGCAGCGCGTACCCCTCGGCGCCAGCAAGTTGTGCCATCACATCAAAGTCTGCAAGGCTCATGCCTGCACCATCCATCAGCTCGGAAGAGAGCGCCCGAGTGACCCGGCCATACGCGGTGAGAAAGGCGATCCATGCGCGGGCAACGCCAGGATCGAGGAGCGTGCGCGCGTCGCTCCCCAGGATCGTGGAGAGCTTGTCGAGGTGCGCATTTGGGAGTTGATCAGCTGTTGCCATGCGTTGCAATAGTTGCACTTGCAACCATTCGCGTCAAGGGATATAGTTGCATACGCAACGACCTGCCGCATGCGCGGCAGGCGGCAGAATAGGGTGACGACCGCGCCGGTTGAACGCCACTCGACAAGGAGGAGTCAAATGTCAGCAGCACGATTCAAGCAGGTGGCCGACGCGGCTCGGATCGCGAAGGTCGTTTCAGCACTCAACGCGAAAGGGTTTTCCGCCCAGAGCGTCTCGAATGCCACCGCGGCAAAGGCGGCGGTGCTCGCGTTGATTCCCGCCAGATCTGAAGTCTTCACCTTCACCTCCGCAACCCTTGACGCTGCCGGCATCACCGACGCGCTCAACGCAGCGCCGTACGTGAGCCTGCGCAACAAGATGTATGCGCTCGACCGAAACACGCAGAGCGCCGAGATGCGTGCGATCGGTTCGGCGCCAGCCTTCGCTGCGGGCAGCGTGCACGCGGTTACCGAAGATGGAAAGCTGGTTGTCGCATCGGCGACTGGCTCACAACTCCCCGCTTATGCGTATGGCGCCGGTCATGTGGTCTTTGTAGTTGGGGCGCAGAAGATCGTCAAGGATCTTGCTGAAGCGAATGAGCGCATTGAAACGTATACGCTTCCGCTTGAAGACGTACGGGCGCAGGCGGCGTATGGCGTCAACAGTGCAATCAACAAGACCCTTGTGATTCACAGCGAGTTTCCAGGCCGCATTGACGTGGTGATCGTTGCTGAGGAGCTCGGCTTCTAATGCGCGGCGCGTTTGTAAAGAGCGCTGCGCTCGCGGTTGCCATCAACGCGGCGCTCTGGATTGCGGCCTCACTGATCGGCCTCGTTCCAGGACTTGGTGAGTCCACGTTCTTCGGCGGTGTGATCTTCGCTTCCATTGGGGCAACGGCTGCTGCGGCGATCGTTGCGAGCCGATTCACCGCGGCTGGGGCCCGAAGGCGATGGGCAGGCATCTCGCTTGCGATTCTGCTTGTTTCATTCGTCTCGCCGCTCGCACTCGGTGCGGGGAACCTTCCTATCTCGCCGTTCAATCCGGCAGACACCACGTATAACGACTTCCGCGGTGGATTCGGGATTGCGTACTCCATCTTGCACGTCACTACGTATGCGGCGGTGCAGCGCTTCATTGGGAAACAGATTCCAGAGTGAGTGGCTTCAGCGTCACGCGATTGAATCACGCTGTGCTCTATGTGCGCAGCGCAAAAGCGGCGGCCGAATTCTATGAAAAGGCGTTCGGTTTCGTGATTGCGGGAGAAGAGTTTGCTGGGAAGGCGATCTTCATGCGCGCCGCCACAACGGAGAATCATCACGACCTTGGGCTTTTTGAAGTGGGTCCGGAAGCTCCTCGCGCGGTGCGCGGGAGCACCGGCCTCTATCACTTGGCGTGGGAGGTGGGCTCTATTCGTGACCTTGCCGCAGCGGCGCAGACGCTCGGTGAGCTCGGTGCGCTCACCGGCGCGAGCGATCACGGCGTCAGCAAGAGCCTCTATGGGGCGGACCCAGACGGCAACGAGTTTGAGATCATGTGGAGTGTCCCGGCATCCGCGTGGGGAGAGTTTGCAGAACATGCGGCAATCCTGCCGCTGAACCTAGAGGCTGAACTCGCGCGCTGGGGGTAGACTCCAACGCATGTCTGATCCGCTCGGTCCAATGCAGGGGAGCCTGCGCCTGGTCACCTTCATGACTGATTTTGGACTGCGTGATCCTTCCGCTGGCGTCCTCTCTGGCGTCGTACTTTCGATGACCCCAGACGCGCGCACCCTTGATCTCACACACGCCATCCCGCCGTATGACGTTGAGGCGGGCGCTGAGGCACTTGTCGAGTCGCTCGTCCATCTTCCGGTTGGAGCCCATGTGGCGGTGGTTGACCCGGGCGTTGGCACGCAACGCCGACCGATCGCGATTCGCTGCGTTCGCGGCGACGTGCTCATTGGCCCAGATAACGGCCTCCTCCTTCCGGCCGCCCACGCACTCGGTGGTATTGCAGCGGTGGTTGTGCTTGACGACGAGCGATGGTGGGGTCCGAGCCGAAGTCACACCTTCCATGGACGCGACCTCTTCGCCCCCGTCGCCGCGCATGTGGCGGCTGGTGTTCCGTTCGGCGATCTCGGCAGCCCACTCGACCCCTCACTCCTTGTTCCAGCCGCCGCACTCCCGCTTGACGCTAAAACTGGCGAGCTGCACACCGTCGTTCGCATCGTGGACGGATTCGGGACGCTCGTGTTGGCCGGCGACCGTGGCGACATCACCACATCACTCGGTGAACTTGAGCCGGGGCAGCCGCTCGGCATCACCATCGGCACCACAAAAATCCAGACCGTCTGGGCGAGCCGCTTCGGCGATGTGCCTGAGCAGGCTCCGCTCTGCTACATCGACTCCGCAGGGCGCTTGGCCCTAGCCGTAAACCGCGGCAGTGCGGCTGAGCGTTATGGGGCGACCCGACGCACCCCTGTTGTGATCACGCGCGCCTAGCGCGGCGCGCTCGCCTAACGCGCAACCTGACTGTTCGCCCGCAATCCCCTGCTATCCTCCACGTGCGGGGATTCACGAGGCCGATGCGCCGCGCATCCACCCTTGCCCCGCCGCCGACGCGACGACCTGTCGCGCTGATGTCATGAGCGGCTGCACACAGGAGGTAGGAACTATGAGCCGAAGAAACGCTCGCACCGCAGCTGGACAACCTGCACGTATGGCAGTTGTCTTGATGGCGGTTGCTATGTTCGTCGCCGCTTGTGGTGGCAGCGCCGCATCGGTTTCTCCGTCCGCTTCCGCGGACACGTCATGCGCGCCTGAGAACCTTGCGCTCAAGACGGCTGGCGTTCTGACACTTTCAACGGACAATCCCGCCTATAGCCCATGGTTCCAGGGTGGCAATGAAGGGTCAGAGGTGTGGATTGGCGACTACAACAACGATCCGGTCAAGGGACAGGGCTATGAAGGCGCCGTCGCATATGCGATCGCCGAAAAGCTCGGCTTTACTGCTGACAAGGTCACCTGGATTGTCACGGCGTTCGATCAGGCGTTTGCGCCAGGTGAGAAGGCGTTTGATCTCCTGCTGAATCAGGTCTCCATTAAGCCAGATCGCGCCGAAGCGGTGGACTTCAGCAACGGCTATTACGACGTTGCCCAAGGAGTTGTCACCGTTGAGGGGAGCCCGATCGCTGGTGCAACCAGCATTGCAGAGCTGAAGGGAGCGAAGCTTGGCACCCAGATTGGGACGACAAGCTACGACGCAATCATCAACATTATTCAGCCAGATCAAGAGCCAGCCGTCTTCAACACCATGGATGAGGCGGTCGCGGCCCTTGATGCGGGCCAGATCGATGGGATCGTTGCCGACGTTCCAACCACCTTCTACATGCGAGACGCACAGCTCTCAGGTGGGGTGATCATTGGTCAGCTCGCTGGTACTGATGCGGGTGCAGAGCAGTTTGGCGTGGTGCTCCAGAAGGGATCACCGCTCACTGCATGCGTGAACACCGCGATCGACGCGCTGAAGGCTGACGGCACACTCGACGCACTGTTGCTCGAGTGGATCGGCGGCTCCGGCAGCGCGCCTATCATCGAGTAAGTATCAGTCGTTTGAAGGTGGCGACGGGGCCTGCCCGCAAGGGTCTCCTCGTCGCCACCCTCAGCACCCTCGTTGTCGCGGCGATCCTCGCGTACACGGTTGGCACATCCCCCGCATGGCCTGAGGTACAGAAGGCTTTCTTCGACGGTCGCTACTTCTCCACCTCGCTCCCCGCGGTCGCTGAGGCGTTTACCATCAATGTGCGCCTCTTCATCATTGCAGAGCTACTCATCCTCCCGATCGGTCTGCTGATTGCGCTCGCGCGCTCCATCACCGCACCCGCACTCGCACCGCTCCGCATCTTTGCCACCATCTACGTGGACTTCTTCCGTGGCGTGCCGAGCATCTTGATCATCTATGTGCTCGGCTTTGGCGTCCCTGCGCTGCAGCTAGATGGCGTCCCAAAAGAGCCCTTCTTCTGGGCTCTCGTCACGCTCGTGCTGATCTACTCGGCCTACGTCAGCGAGGTCTATCGCGCTGGCATTGAGTCAATTCATCCGTCACAAGAGCGTGCTGCGCGAGCACTCGGCCTCACGCGCGTCCAGGCGCTGAGATACGTGGTGATCCCACAGGCCATGCGCCGCGTGATTCCGCCACTCCTCAATGACTTCATTGGGTTGCAGAAGGACACCGCACTCGTCTCGATTCTGGGCGTGGTAGAGACGTTCAAGCAGGCACAGATCTTGAAAGCGGCAAGCTTCAACTTCACGCCGCTGATGACGACGGCGCTGATCTTCCTCATCATCACCATCCCGATGACACGTCTCGTTGACCGACTCGCGGCCAAGGACCGCAACGCGCAGCTGGGAGGAACACGCTGATGGCCGCAGCAGCGCGCACACGCGTGCCCGTACTGGAGTTGAAGGGGCTGAAGAAGCGCTACAACGGCAAGCTTGTGCTTGAAGAGATCAACCTCTCGCTCGCGGAGCACGAAGTGGTCTGCCTCATTGGCGCATCTGGGTCCGGTAAGTCAACACTCTTGCGCTGCGCAGATCTGCTCGAGCCGATTGATGGGGGGAGCATCAGCCTTGACGGAGGGCGCGTGGCATACGAGGATCGCGATGTCGACGCCACGCGTCGAAAGCTTGGCATTGTCTTCCAGGGGTTTAACCTCTTTCCGCACCTCACCGTTGTCGAGAATGTAGCGCTCGCGCCACGCGTTGCGCTCGGCTTAACGCCCGCCGCGGCTACACGTCGCGCCAAGGATCTCTTGAAGTCACTCGGCCTTGCAGAGAAGGCGCGCGAATATCCAGATCGACTCTCTGGTGGACAGCAGCAGCGCGTCGCAATCGCCCGCGCACTCGCAACAGAGCCGAAGGTGCTCCTCTTAGATGAGATCACGAGCGCGCTTGATCCTGTCTTGGTGGCAGAGGTCCTTGAGACACTGCGCGCACTCGCCGCAAGCGGCATGACGATGCTCATCGCAACGCACGAGATGGCATTCGCCGCAGATGTGGCAGATCGGATCTGTTACCTGGAAGACGGACGCCTCATTGAAGAGGGGACGCCGAAGCGGATCTTCGGTTCGCCGCGAGACCGGCGCACGAAGGAGTTCTTACGCCGCGTGCGGTCGATCAGCGGCGGACGTCGAGCACCTGGCCGGTAAGTCCGGAGGCTGCGAGGCGTAGGGTTGCGGCGGCAACCTCCTCTGGCGTCAGAAGCGCCGCGTGATCTTCATTAGGGAAGGCCGCCTGCCGCATCGGCGTGTTCGCGCGCTCCGGTGCAACCGCATTGACGCGCACCCTCGCCTCAATCCACTCATCGGCGAGCGCCTGTGTGAGGTTCACGATCGCCGCCTTGGTGGCGCTGTAGACCGCGTAGTTCGCGCGGCCCTTGGTGAACGAACTTGACGTAAAGAGTGTCAGCGATCCGCGATCGCGTGCAAGAAACGAGTACGAGGCGCGTGCAAGATAGACGCTTGCAGCGAGGTTGACGGCGAGCGTCTCGTGAATCTCTTCCTGCTGCTGAGACGCGAGCCCACCCGTATGCAGCACCCCCGCGGTTACAAAGAGGTCATCGATGCCGCCGAGCGCTGCGGCCGCATGGGCGAGTGTCGCCTCAGCCCCTGCAGCGGTCGTCACATCATCGACGCCGCTTCGACCGGTGGAGTGCACCGCTGCGCCAAGGGCTGTGAGTTCGTTCGCGATCGCAGCTCCGATCCCCGAGGTGCCGCCCACGATCACCGCCTTGCGCCCACTCCAGTAGGCTCGATTGTTCTCAGGTGTCGTCGCCTTCTCTGGCGGGATGGACTGTAGTTGAATCAGGCGGTCGGCGAGCACGTGATCGATTCGCGTGGTGATCTTGATGTTCTCTTCGGCACCATCAACGTGCAGGAGACGAGCGCCAGGAATGTTGCGCAAGACCAGAGTGCAGTCGTCGGTCGCCTGCGATCCTGCTGGTGCCTTTGCATACGCTTCTCGCAAGATCCCAACGATGAATCCTTGCGGCGTTTGACCGCGACGATAGAGGCTCCGATCCGGAATATCTGTGATCCGCTCTCCGTCAACGATGACGAGTGTGTCCGGTGTAGGGATGGTGGTGTCAACAGCATCTGCACGGCCAGCGACAAGTGGTGCGATCACGCGCGCAACGACCTCCTTGGCGAGGAGTGGGCGCACGGCATCGTGAATCAGCACAATGTCTTCATCCGCCGCGCTGAGCGCCACGAGCGCGGCGCGGGTCGACTCGTTACGACTGCTTCCACCTGCAACAACGGCAACGTTGACCCCTTGCAGCCCTTTCACGGCCTCCTGGGTCTCCTTCAGCCAATCTGGGTTCGCGGCGATCACGATCTGATCAAAGGTGCCGCCAGAGGCGAGCGCCACCACACTTCGCCGCAAGACACTCTCCCCCGCCAGTCGAATGAACTGCTTCGGAATCTGATCGCCAAATCGCTGACCAGAGCCGCCTGCGAGGATAATGCCGAACTGCTTCACGCCGAGCAGCATACCCCCGCGCGCGGGGGAACCGCTCCGCCTACCGAGTGACTGGTGGGGGTATGCGAATCGCCTCTCCGCGAAGTGCTGGGAGCGCGACGCCGGTCACGAATCGCTCCGTTGCGCGACCGTCCATCACGTCGAATGAGGCTGCAGCAAAGTCCGCGACTCGCCGTAGGTCAAACTGCTTTGCCAGGATCCAACGCGCGAGCGCTTCCGTGCTCTCGACCACGGGGCCCGGAACGCCAGTTCGATAATCAAAGAAGAAGCCGCGCTCTCGCTCGTACGCCGTAAGGTCAGGGGCAAGGAAGGCCATCGGCCGGCCAAGCAGCGCGTACTCAAAGATGATGCTGGAATAATCCGTGACCAGTAGGTCCGCAGCGAGCAGCACCTCGTTTGCATCTGGCTCACCGGACGCGTCTACAACAAAGTCACCAACCTCGGCCGGGATGCGCATAGCTGACTTCACGAAGGGATGGAGACGGACGATGAGTCGATAGTCGCTTCCAAGCGCGCGATGCAGCGCGGCTACGTCAAGCAGTTCGGGCGCCTGGGCCCCCTTTAAGTCAGCCCCTCGAAAGGTTGGCGCATAGAGCACGGTGGTGCGACGATCTGTCAGGCCGAGTCGACTCCGCACCGCACGCTCCGCTGCATCACGACGCGGTGAAGGGGCGAGCGCATCGGTGCGTGGGATGCCGAAGGCGGCGCTGATCGTTTCAACCGACTGTCCGAACGCGGCGGCATAGATCGGCGCGATCGAGGCAGACGAGACGAGTGTGAGATCGTAGTTTGCGTGGATCGGCACCCAGTTTAAGAAGACCTCGTCAGCCCCCCACTCAGCCTCCAGGGTGGCTCGTCCGAATCGCTTAAACGCTCCACACGCATGCCACACCTGAACAATGGTGACCCCTTGGCGCTTTTTTACCGGATAAATTGGGAAGAAGTAGTCATCCACAATGACAAGTCGGGAAGAAGAAACGCGATAGGCACTTACCACAATTCGAACGACCCCCGCGAGGAGGCTGATGATTGGGATACCTCTACGCTCTGAGTCCGCCTCAACATCGACAAGAATCTCCGGTACTGGAGTGAGCGACTGGAGCGCGCGGTGAATCTCTGCGAGGTTCCCGCGGAGGGCCTCGTCACGATTTGCCGCAATGTAGACGCGCTCCTGGATCGGTTGCAGGCGAGCCACTCCAGCGCCGATTCGTGCGGCGAGAACGCGAATGATCGTGCGTAGCGGGAGGATCCGTCGTAGGCGTGTGGTGAGGGAGTTCAACATGGCGGGAGTATAGGATGCAAGGGTGAATCGACTTGAACTCACGCTCACGCGGCTTCTGCTTGGCCTCGTCAGCCTTGTGGCACAGCGCTTCTCCATCAGGAACGAGGTGCTCTTCGCCTCCTCGCGCGATCGGGTGCTTGGACCACAACTTGCCGCACTAGCCAACGCGTTCCACAACGCCGCACCAGAAGTGGCGCAGCGCGTGGCCCTCGCACCATACGGATATGGCCTTAGATCAAAGCTGCGCTATCTCGCCCACCTGGTCGGAGCCACGTGGGCGCTCCAGCGCGCCAAGTTCACGATCATTGACAACGCGTGGCTCCCCGTGCACATCACCGCTCGCAGACGCGGGTGCCGCGTGATCCAGGTTTGGCACGCAGAGGGGGCATACAAACGATTTGGACATGCGGCCCGAGGCGCAGGCACGCGCGCGGATGGCGCGCTGAGCGAATGGATGCATCGCGGATACGATGCGGCCCTCGTCTCATCAGAGCAGGTTCGTCCCGCATATGCCGAGGCCTTTCAACTTCCGATCGAACGCGTACATGCCGTCGGGCCTCTACACGGTGCGTGGCTGGCGCGTGCATCAGAAGTGGCTGAGCGAGCCAACGCCCTTCGAGAGGAGTACCCGGCACTCAAGGGTCGTCACGTCCTCCTCTATGCTCCAACGTTTCGCGGGCGCGGCATCAGTCGAAGATCCGCGCTCACCATCTCACCGGATCTGATCGCCGCCGCACTGCCGCCTGACTGGATCGTGTTGATTAAAGCTCACCCACTCGTGCCAATCACGGACGCTGCAACGCATCCGTCGTGCCTGATTGTTGATCGCAGAACCCCAGTCGAAGATCTCTTCCCCGTCGCCGACGCCCTGTTCACAGACTATTCGTCTTCCGTATTCCTCTGGTCGCTCTTGGCGCGGCCGCTCCTTCTCGCAATCAACGACATCGCGGAGTACTCAGACGATCCAGGCCTCTTCGCGGATCTCTCAACAGCCGACGGGATTGGTCAACGTGTCAGCAGTGCCGCAGAGGTCGCTGCGCTACTTGCTGCGAGCGAAACAGGAGTCGATGCGGTCGAACGTTCACGGTACGACTCGTTTGCTGAGCGCTACCTTGGCCCGCGAGAGGCACTTGAAGGCGCTGCGGCACGAGCAGCGGCGCTCATTCTGAGTGACGAGCTCGCGCCTCAGCGCAGAAGTGAGCGCCAGTAAAACGCGGCAAACCCTGCGGACAGGACGGCAAGCGCTCCGGCGAGCGCCAGCGCGCCGCTCGCTCCAAGGAGTGAGACGGCGGCGCCAGTGGCAAGCCCGCCAATCGGCGTAGAGCCGGCGAAAACCGTGGTGTAGACGCTCATCACCCGCCCGCGAAGCGGTGCGGGTGTGGTGGTCTGAATAGATGCGTTCGCGGTGGCGGCCATGGAGATTGCACCGAATCCCGCACCGAAGAGCGCGAGCCCGGTCAGCGGCAGCGCGGCCGAGTGTTCACTGGCTGCGGCGACGCCCGCCGCCACACTGAACGCGCCGAGAAGCGCGCCACCGATCACGATCATCTTTCGCCGCGGCTCTCGAAGCGCCGCGACTGTGAGCGCGCCGACGAGTGACCCGAGCCCTACCGCCGCCATCAATCCGCCGAGGCCAGCAGCGCCGATCTGCAACACCACACGAGCGAGTGGCGGAATGATGACGTTGAAATTCATCGCCACCCCAGAGATGACCCCGATGACAAAGACGCAGAGCGCCACGATTGGCGTCTGCTGTACGTATCGCAACCCCTCCGTCAGGCTCGTCGCCACCGCCGCAATGCTACGCGGGCGGACGCCGCGCGGGGCGGGGTGCAACTCCACCTCACGCATCATGAGCAGTGCAAGGAGTGTGGCGAGGAAGCTCGCCCCGTTGACCGCAAAACAGCCGGCAGTCCCGATCACGCTGATCAGCACGCCGCCTATCGCCGGACCGATCACGCGCGCACCGTTGAACATTGCAGAGTTGAAGGCAACGGCTCGCCCCACCTCTTCTCGTGGAACCATCTCGGAGAAGAACGACTGACGAATCGGCATGTCCACCGCGTTGACGGTGCCAAGCGCAACGGCAAGAAGGATCAAGAGAGGGATCGACATCACGCCAACCGCAACCAGCAACGCCTGAAGCAACGCAAGGAACATCAGCGCGCCCTGCGTTCCAATGAGTGCCTGTCGCTTCGGCAACACGTCTGCAAGCACGCCGCCGAATAGTCCGAAGATCAACACGGGAGTGAACTGCGCAGCTGCGACGACGCCGAGCCAGACGGGATCAGGAGTGAGCTCGGTGATGAGCCATGCCTGGGCGATCGACTGCATCCACGTGCCGGCAAGTGAGATGAGTTGACCGCCCCAGAAGAGTCGGTAGTTGCGGTGGCGAAACGGCCCACGCCAACCGGGGGCTGCGATCACGTTCGACGTCTCGTTCGTCCCTTCACGCTGCGCGCTCGCGCCTTCACCCTACGCGCAGGTTCAGGTCGGCGCAGCGCCGCAACTGCTGCGACCACAGGGAGTGCGAAGATTGCGCCGGGGATGCCTGCCACCAGACCTCCAGCGGTACCAGCAATGAAGACTGTTGCACCAGAGAGTCGAAGTACCCCGTTGAGGAGTTTCGGCGCGAGCTGTGTTGCAACGAGGAGCCAGCTGATCACAATGATGAGCACGCCAAGCAGCGTCTGGTCACCGGCGCTCAGCAGTGCGAGGAGGAGCGGCGGAACCACGGCCGCCCCCTGCCCAATGGTGGGGATCGCCATGACGAGACCGCCGAGTGTTCCAGCCAACACCGCATCGGCGCCAGCGAGCGAGGCCCCGAGTCCGGCGGTGAGACCAAAGGTGAGCCCGAGAAGAAGGTGGCGACCAATGAAGCGCGCAAGGATTGACTCGAGCACCTGTCGCGATCGATGAATGGATGCGCCGCTTGATCGCGGCAGGAAGATGTTCAGCACGCTGATGTAACACCGAGTCCAATCGCAAGGATGACCGGTCCAAGGGCCGCCACTGCACCAGCGGCGATATTCGTAATGTTTGCTTGCACTTCCGCTGCCGCGCTGCGGATAAGGGTGAGGACCTCTGTCGCAATGGGCACCAGATCAATCTGGATTCCAATTGAACGCAGGAGCCCACTTGGACGGGCGATCAGTTGCGCGATCTCTGCACTCGTTGGAGGCGCTGCGGATACGACCACACTGAGCGAGGTTGCCAGCGCGAATACGAGCTCCGCGATGATGACGAGCACAGGGATTGCGCCGAGCACCCAGACCAAGATCACGGCTCGACGTCGGGCCATGCCGCGACGCGCAAGCGCATCAATCGGTGCATCGGCGAGGGT
>JBEDBF010000024.1:0-11791 GCA_041177405.1 Chloroflexota bacterium
GGCTGATCCGCAACGATGTCCCACGCGGCGGCGAGTGTCCGCTCAAGCTCCACCTCTTGCGGGCGCGTGAAGGTGGCAGGCGTCATGCGCGGGTTGCTGATGCGATCGACGCGGAAGGTACGCATGGCGTTGCGCGTCTCATCAAAGCCAATCAGATACGTCGCGAGTGTTGCCGAAGAGGGTTCAATCAAATATGGATGTACCCGCGCGGTACGCGTCGTCCCCGGGCTGCTCCATGCGGCGGCGTACTCAAATTCAAGGACGCGACCGTTCACCCAGGCGTTGGCGAGCACTCGGAG
Organism: Chloroflexota bacterium; assembly: GCA_041177405.1. Lineage (GTDB taxonomy): Bacteria > Chloroflexota > Limnocylindria > Limnocylindrales > Limnocylindraceae > Limnocylindrus. The sequence continues at coordinate 300 of JBEDBF010000024.1, forward strand.
GCGCGCCTGTGCTTCGGGTTGATTGCGCAGCTCGCTGATCTGTGAAACCGTGCGCTCTACCGCCGAGCGGAGCGGCTCGTCCAGCATGCCACCGAGCTTCATCAGTGCCGCGCCAAGCTCTGGATCGTATCCAGTCGCAAATTTTGCAAGGAGTCGTGCCGCCAAGACGATCGCGATCGCTTCGTCGCGACTGAAGCGAAGTGCGGGGAGGAGGCCGCTCTGCAAGACGCCCCATCGTCCGTGTTCGTTCCAGATCGGGACGTCGACCTCGCGTTCAAGCGCCTTCAGGTCGCGATAGGCGGTGCGGCGGCTGACGCCGAGTTTCTTCGCCAAGTCGTTCGGCCGGATTCCTGCCTCGCCCACCGCCTCCACGTATTTGAGCGTGCGTAAGAGTCGCGCGGTGCGATCGCTCTTGTTGAAGTCTTCTCCCTGCGTCTGGGTCATGTCCCAGACTGTGCCACACCGCCCCCTGCGGCACCAGGCGTGCGAGCGGCCGCCCCTACGAAGGCGCTCCAGACGCGCTCAAGATCGGCGGGGGAACTCTCGGTGCGCTCGGGGTGACACTGCACGCCAAGGACGAAACGCTCGCCAGGCGCCTCGAGTCCTTCAACGAGGACGCCGCGCGGCGAATCCGCAAAGGCGGAGGCACGAAGTCCAGCGGCGAGTCGCTCTGGCGTCACCGCCTGGTGGTGATAGCTGTTCACGGCGAGCGGCGCGCGTACGCCACCGAGGATCTCGGCGAGGCGCGTCCCCTCCTGCACGTTGAGTGGGTGCGTCAGTGCCGGAGTCGCTGGATATGCGGCGCCAACCTGTCCCTCCACATGTTGCAGCAGGCTGCCACCGCGATGAACATTCAGCAGTTGCATCCCGCGGCAGATGCCAAAGATTGGGAGTCCACGTCCGTCTGCTGCGGTGATCGCCTCCCACTCCAGCGCGTCGCGAGCCACATCCATCTCGACCGCGCCGTCGATCGGTTCGCCGTATCGATCTGGATGCACATCGGCACCGCCGGAGAGGAGGAGACCCTCCATGCTGGCGAAGGCGGTGGCCCGCTGGGCAGCCGTCGCTGTTGCGGAGATGAGGATCGGCAGTCCACCGGCGCGGCGGATCCCATCGGCATAGCGTGCGTTTACCAGCGCAACGCGAGCCGGATCAAGGTCTGCGTCGTGATCCGCAACGGTGATGAGGATCAGCGGTGCGCGCACGTTGGTTACGCGCGCGCGGCGGCCGGCGCAGCTGCAGCGAGTTGGCTGAGCGAGGCGAGGAGTCGCGCCACCTCATCGGCGGTGTTGTACGACATCAGGCCGGTGCGCAGGACGCCACCCTTTTCGGTCAGACCGAGCGCATCAATAGCGTTCGGGGCATAGAAGTCGCCGCTCCAGACTTGAATGCCGTCGCCCGCGAGGTGCTCGGCCGCCTGATCTGGCGTTGCGAAGTCCATCGTGAAGGAGACAATTGAAGTGCGTTCGCTAAGCCGGTTACGGTCGGTGATGCCGCGGACCTTCACGCCGCTGATCTGATCAAGCCCGTCAAGAAGCATGCGCACGAGTTCAGTTTCGTAGCGCGTGATCGCCTTCAGTCCCGCACGAATCTCGCCTCTTCGTCCACTGAGTGGCGCGTGGTCTGCCGGGTCGCCGAACTCACGCCCGATCCAGGCGAGATGGTTGATCGCCGCCGTAACGCCCGCCATCGCCTCGAATGCGGGGGTTCCCGTCTCCCAGAGATCGTGCGCGGGTCGCACCTTGTATCTGCCGAAGCGCTCAAGGAGTGGCAGCTTCCCGTAGAGGAGGCCCGCGTGCGGTCCGTAGAATTTGTACGGCGAGCAGAGGAGGAAGTCGGTGTCGAGTGCCTGCACATCGATGGGGTAGTGCGGTGCGCTGCAGACCGCATCGAGCACGGTAAGTGCGCCAACAGCATGGGCTGCCTCCACGATCCGCTTCGACGGGTTGATCGTCCCGAGCGCGTTCGATGACATTCCGGCCGCAACGATCTTGGTGCGCGGGCCAAGGAGCGAGGCGTAGTGCTCCATGTCGAGCGTGCCGTCTGCAGGGTTGAGTCGGATCACCTTCAAGACGAGGCCGTGATCCTCTGCGAGGAGTCGCCACGGGCTGTAGTTCGCATCGTGATCAAGTTGGGTGACAACAATCTCATCCCCCGCCTTGAGCTCTCGTGCGAGGGAACGCGAAAGCTGGAAGTTGAGCGTGGACATGTTTGCGCCGAACTTCACACTCTCGTTCGGCGCGTTAAGCAAATCCTCTGCGGCGCGATGTGCTGCATCTTCCACCTCCGCTTGGGCGCGCGATGTGGTGAAGTAGCCGCCGTTGTTGGCGTTGGCGCGAAGGAAGAAGTCGGCATACGCGTCAATCACCGTCTGCGGCACCTGTGTGCCAGCGGGTCCGTCCAGGAAGGCGATCGGTCGACCGTCGGGGAGCGTGTTGGCGAGCGAAGGGAATCGTGCGCGAATTGCGGCAACGTCGTATGGCTTCATGGACCCTCCTATTCGCTGATCCTAGAGCCCGCGCTTCGCCAACGCGCAACGGCGCGCGCAAGGAGTGCGATGAGCGCACCGACCAGCAAGGGGAGAAGGAGTGCGCCGATCAGTCCGAGGAGACCGCCAGGTCCGGTGGCAACCCCGCCGTTTCGCGCGTCACCGCTCTCGGGGTTTGCCGCCTGGGTTGCGGCCTGATCGGGTGACGCCGAAGAGAGGACACCTCCCGTACTCCCTGCGCTCGCGAGTTCACCTACGAGGCCAACGATTCCCGCGGCAGTGATGAGCACCCCGGTGAGGAGTGCGCCGAGTGCGAGCAGGCTCATCGCAAGGGTGCCGCGCGCCCCACTGCCAAGGATGCGGAGCGCCTCTCGGCGGTCAAGGGTGGTGAGGACGAGCGGCTGCCCTGCACCTCCAGCGGTGAGCGCGCCGTTGCGCAGGAGCCCGACGACGGTTCCCCGATCTAGCGTGCTGATCTGCTCTAGTGTGACGCGTGCCTTCAGTTGAGGGGCGCTCAGTGCAAGGTGTGCAACGAGTTCGGTTGTGGTGCTGTCGCGAAACGCACGCCCAGCCGCGGCGAGCTCCGCAATGCTCCCCTCCCACTGACGTTCGATGACGACGAGACCATCTTCGAGAGCTGCGGCGTCAATTGAAATCGAAGACTTGCTATCTGAGATTGAGAATGGCACGCTACGCACAACGCGCTCAAGTTCTCGCCATGTTTGGCCGCCCCCCGCACCACCTTCATGAACGAGGACGCGCTCGCGTCGGTAGACGAGCGGACGGTGATTCTCGTCGTCAAATGCCTCTGCGGCGTCAATGCTTCCTTGTACCGCCAGATAGTGACTGTCTCCAGCGAGAAGTGCCTCGTGTGGCGAGACGGGGGCGAGTCCGGCCATGAGGCGCGCCGCGCGCGCTCGCGTGCCGCCGCGTCGACTCGCCCAGACGGCGAGCGCGATCAAGGCGGCTCCGAGTGCGAGGAGCGGTCCGCTCACGTCAGCGCCCGTCCAGTTGCGGGATCGATTGACTGGGTTGCGCCAGCAATACTGGTGAGGATCAGCTGTCCGCCAAGAAGCTCAGCGGCACCAACAACGTCGGTGTGGGCGAGACGCCACCTCACTTCGCCGTCGGCTCGGATCGCCCACGTCTCAACTTCGCTTTGAACAATGATGTGATCAAACCGTGGAGACGCGGCGAGCGCAACCACAGGCGTTCCGGTCTGATGCAGCCAGGCAAGCTCACCACTCCGTGAGCTGAAGGCGTAGACGGTGAAGCCGTAGCCCACGACAAAGAGTCCACCCTCATCCCAGTGAAGCGCGCGTGGCTCGTCATAGATCAGTGAGGCGAGCCGCACCGCCCATGCGCCCCCAGGATGTTCGACGCGCATCTCCATGCGGCAGAGTCGATCAGGGTCTGATGCTGCACCGGCACCGAGTGCGCCGTGATCCACCAGCGTGGCGCCCGCCTCAGAGAGGGCGAAGACCGCGGCGGCCTGACCGCTGCTCCCCCAGGTGGCACGAACGCGAAGTCCTCCTGGGAAGCTCGTGATCAGGCTGCGCGGCTCCGCGGCACCTGATGGGATTGGCGCGGCGGAGCGATCACTCATTCCACGATTCTACGCGCGTCGTACGATGAGCCGATGAAGGCCATCCTCTTTGATTGGGACGGGACGTTGATCGATACCGCCGAGCACGTCTACCAAGCGAACGTGGAGGTGATCAAGTCGATCGGCCTCCCGCCGCTCAGTCGTGAACTCTACGGTCTCCACTACTCACCGAACTGGCGTCGCATGTACGCGGCGCTCGGCGTCCCTGAGCACTTGGTGGAGGGGGCGGCGGAGATCTGGCACGGCGCGTATCGCGGCCATGAGGCCGAGCTCCTTCCCGGTGCACGACCTGCACTCGAGCGACTCGTCGCGGCGGGGATTCCGATCGGTGTCGTGACTGCGGGGGACCGCAAGGTGGTCTCCGGGCAACTGAAGCGGACGGGCGTTGCTGATCTGCTCGGATCGGTGGTCTACGGCGATGACATCAGCGAACAGAAACCGCATCCGGAGCCGCTCCGCCGCGGACTCGCCGCGCTCGGCCACGGCGCAACTCCGGACCAGGCGGCATATCTCGGCGACACCCTTGATGACGTGCGCATGGCTCGCAACGCGGGGCTCCGTGCGATCGGTGTGCAGTCGCCCTTCTTCCACCCTGAACGTTTCCTTGCGGAGGCGGACGCCCATGAACATGCAGAGTCTGTCGCGGCGTGGGTTGACGCGTATCTGGCGACGCGAACGCGCTAGACTTGCCGCATCGCGACAGGGGAGCGCCATAGGGCGCTGAGAAACGGGAGAACCCGTGACCCTACGAACCTGATCCGGGTCATGCCGGCGAAGGGAGACGCAGGAGCCCTGTGCGATAGAGAGTGAGGGCATCTGCGCGCACTGATCCTTGCCGGAGGCGACCAGCCGACTCGCGCCGCGCTCGATGCCGCCTGGCCGGACTGGTCCGTTGCCGATCTTGTGATCGGCGTCGATGGTGGCGCGCGTGCCGCAGCCGCACTCGGCCTCGCGCTCGATCTGATCGTTGGCGACTTCGACACGCTCCGCGCCGACGAGGTAGACGCGTTTGAAGCGCAAGGGATCCGCGTCCTGCGTTCGCCCCACGACAAGGATGCAACGGATACGGAGCTCGCACTACTCGCCGCGTGTGATGCGGGTGCAGTGCGCGTGGAGATCCTCGGCGCGCTCGGCGCGAGCGGTGGTCGTAGTGATCACTCGCTCGGCACGATCGCGCTTCTGGCACACCCGCGTGCGCGGGCTGTTGACTGCTCGCTGCTTGACGCGACGAGTCGCATTCGCCTGCTGACCGCGCCGGCGCAGTTTGCATCTGACACCGCCGCTGGTGCGGTGGTCTCCCTGATCCCGTGGGGAGGCAACGCGCTCGTAAGCACCGAGCGACTGCGTTGGCCACTGCAGCGCGAACGACTGCACGAAGGGAGCACCCGCGGACTCTCGAATGAGAGCCTCGGTGCGCCGTTCATTGAGGTGCATGAAGGCGCACTGTTGATCAGCGAAGGGCCAGGCCCTCGCATCTGAGTTGTGAACGATTGCGCGGTTGAGATTGAGTAAGGAGGGACAGATGTCAACACGATGGAGCCTGATGGATCTGGTTGCACTCTCGGTGATTGGGATCAGCTGTGGTGCACTCTTTGCAGGGTGGAACCTTCTCTGGGGGGCGCTCACGCCGCTCTTTGCCCTTCTGCTGCCGCTCCAGTATCTGCTGCTCGCTGGGACGTGGGTCATTGCGGGCCCACTCGCAGGTCTGATCATCAAGCGACGCGGTGCCGCACTCTTCGGTGAGTTGATCGCCGCCTCCGTCTCCTTCCTGCTCGCAAGCCAGTGGTCAATTGATGCACTCTTCTCCGGAGCGGCACAAGGGCTCGGTGCAGAAGCGGTCTTTCTCCTCTTTGGCTATCGCGTCTGGGGTTGGCCGGTTGTGCTTGCGGCCGGAGCGGCATCGGGTGCTGGCATGGCGTTGCATGATCTGCCAATCTACTTCGCAGGCGTCGAGGCAAGCTACGCCGCACTGCTGGCAGGAGCAATGATCGTAAGCAGCGCGCTGCTTGGTGGCGGCGGTGCGCTGCTCTTGCATCGAGCGCTCCGTCGCAGCGGTGCACTTGACGCGATTGGTGCCTGACTCGCCGATGGCACCTGCGGCGAGGTCGCTGCCAGAGATTCAGATCGCCAATCTGGTCTGGCGACCGGCGGGCGCCGCCGCGCCGACTCTTGATTTGCGCGGGTTCTCTCTGCACATACGAAGTGGTGAGACGCTCCTTATCAGTGGGGCATCCGGAGCGGGAAAGAGCACGCTCGCAGCGGCGTGCGCCGGACTTCTCGGCACACTCATACCCGGCGAACTTCAAGGGACGCTTCGCGTTGGCGGGCACGATCTTGTCGCCGCCGCAACCGCGAGAGAACCGGGACCGCCCGCAACACTGCTCGAGCAGATCGGCGTCGTCTTGGCGGGGCCGGCACCGCGCCACGCGCTCCCTCGCCTCACTGATGATCTCGCCCTCCCGCTAGAGAGTCGCGGAGTACCCGCAGCGCTCATCGGCGCAAAAGTGCGTGCCGCAACTTCCGCCGTTGGGCTCCCTGATGACGCGGTTGAGCGAGACGTTGAGCGCTTGAGCGGAGGGGAGCGGGCGCAGGCGGCGATGGCGATGGCGCTGATCTCCGAACCCGCACTCTTGATCGCGGACGAACCGCTCGCGGGACTTGACGAGTCGCGCGCTGCCGTGTGTGCAGCGCAGATCGCAACACTCCACGCCACGCGTGTGCTTGTTGCTCACGACCTCGAGCCCTTTGCCTTCGCCACGCAAAGGGTTCACCTATCCGGAGGGCGTGTGGTTCCGCCTCCAACCGCCCCTCGCACCGGTTCTATTGGCGAGTCAACTCCGTTAGTAGGCGTGCCAACCGAATCAGTGGAGTCAGTCCCCGCGAGAGACGGCGTGGTCCTGCAGCTCTTTGCTGCATCGAGTCACGATCGTCCGAACGTGCCGCCACTGAGCATCACCTTGCACGCGGGAGAGTTGACACTGCTGAGTGGCGCAACAGGGAGCGGCAAATCCACACTCCTCGCACTCGCTGCAGGCGTGCTCCCACTTGATGCTGGTGAGCGACACGTTTCTGAAGAGGTAAACCGCTCGGACCAGGTACTCCGCGCTGACCAGGTGATCCGCTATGTGCCACAAGATCCGGGTCTTCTCCTTGGTGCGCGCTCGCTGGCGCAGATGCTTGCCCCTGGCGAGGTGGCGCGTGCCGAAACGCTCGCCACGGATCTTGGCGTTGCAGATCTCGTGGGTCGTCCCGCATCTCGATGCTCGGATGGTGAGCGTCGCCGACTCGCACTCGTTCTCGCTGCGTCACAGAGGCCTACCATCTTGCTCGTCGATGAGCCCACGCTCGGTTTAGATGACGCGTCGGCGGTGGGCGTGATCAGTCTTCTAGTAAGTCAGGCGCGCGCCGGGTGCGCGATCCTGGTTGCCACTCACGATGAGCGCCTGGCGCGCGTTGCGGCTCTTGATTTTGTCCGCACACTCTCACATCCATCGGGGACGAGCGGTACAAATGAGGGTGGCGAGAGATCAGTGATTCACCGCGGTGTGCAGCTCGCGAGCGATCTGCTCAGCCCACCACCAGTCAAGCGGCTGATTGGTGTTTCGAATCCGCTGACGCGCTTCGGCCTTGCGATCTTTTGGTTTCTCCTCTCTGTCATCAGTCCAGCTACAGCGATTGCGCAGGGTGCCATCGCCCTCCCCGCTCTGATCGTGGCCTGGAGTTCTGGAGTGCAGCTTCTTGCCACGCTACGACTTGGACTCGCGCTCGCACCTGCGATCGCAGGGTTGGTGATCGCAAACGTGATTGGTGGCGCAAGCCTAGAGGCGGCGTTTGGTGCGGGCCTGCGTCTTGTTGCATTTGCGGCAGGGAGTTTGGTGTTGTTGCGACCGTTTGAACCACTCCGCCTTGCCGATGGGGCGATCCAGCACCTGCGCGCGCCGTTTGCCCCTACGCTCACCTTGCTTGCGAGTGCGGCAACGCTCCCATCGCTGATGCGTGAGGCGAGGGAGCGGCGAGCGATTCGCCGCCTCTCACGTCGCACGAGCGACCCACTCTTGCTCGCAGATCTCTTTGATGCGGCGATCCGCGCCGTCCCTCGGCTAGCCGCTGCACTAGAGGTGCGCGGTGTCCGCCTTCCGTCGCGAGCCCGCCCGGCGAGCGCATCACGACCCTCAACCTTTGGTCGCGCGGATCTGTTGTTGGTGGGGCTGAGTGCGGGTGGACTCGCGGTGAGCATCGCGCGCGCACTGATCGAACGCCTTACACTCGGCGGATGAGCCCACTTGATGCGCGACCAGTTGCTGGAGACGTGGCGCCGCCCTTTTCGCTGCGCGATGCCGGCGGCGTTGAGCGTTCACTCAGCGCGGCCGCTGGCAGGTGGCTCGTTCTCTACTTCTATCCAAAAGACGACACCCCAGGGTGCACGATTGAGGCCTGCGAGTTTCGCGATGCAGAACGGGAGTTGCACGCGGCGGGCGCGATCGTCTGGGGGGTGAGCCCTGATGATGAGGCGAGCAAGGCCGCGTTCCGCGACAAGTTCCAGCTGAACTTCCCGATCCTTGCCGACGTTGGCCACCACGTGGCTGAGGCGTACGGGGTGTGGGGCGAGCGCACCGTGGGGGATCGCACCTTTACGGGGACACATCGCGTCACCTTCCTGATCAACCCTCAGGGGAGGGTCGCTCGGGTCTGGGGGAGCGTGACGCCGACCGGACATGCAGCAGAAGTGCTCGCGGAGATCGAGGCGCAACGAGCCTGATCCGCCCCCTTCCGCCGAAGGCGTCCACGAGGAGCCCCTGCTAGAATTTCTTCAGAGAAACGCGGTCCCACCGTCGGCAAGAAAGGTTGATCGTGACCCTCGAGACGCAGGACTTTCTGGTTCAGCCAGTCGATGCTTCGTGGCTTCAATGCAACATTGAGTGCCAAGAGGCCTGTCCCGTGGGCACCAACTGCCGTGGCTATCTAAACCTCGCCGCTGAAGGCAAATTCGAAGAGGGCTACCTCCTCTCCCGAGAGCCGAATCCGATTGCGGCAATGTGTTCATATGTCTGCTCCGCCCCATGCGAGCGTGCCTGCCGCCGTGGCGACATCGACCGTCCGCTTGCGATTCGAGCGATGAAGCGCTTCCTTGTTGAGTGGCACGCCGCCTCTGGCATCCCAGACGTTGCCCCGCTGATTACGCCGCGCGCCGAGCGCGTGGCGGTCATTGGTGCTGGCCCCGCCGGCCTTTCGGTCGCCCGCGAACTTGCGGTGAAGGGTTACCAGGTCACCGTCTATGACAGCCTCCCGTATGGCGGCGGCACCATGCTGATTGGCGTTCCCGCCTTCCGCCTGCCACGCGAGGCAATTGAGACCGACGTCCGCCTTATTGAGAAGCTCGGCGTGCAGTTTGTGTACAACACGCAGATTGGTCGCGACATCACCTTTGAGCAGCTTCAGAAGGACTTCAATGCGATCGCCATCTGCGCCGGTGCCATGGACCCCGTTGCACTCGACATCCCAGGGAGTGACCTCGAGGGGCTCGTCTACGGCGTTGATTTCATGAAGAGCGCGAATCTCGGTGAACCACTCAGCGTCGGTCGTGACGTGGTGGTGATCGGCGGCGGGTACACCGCCATGGATTGCGCGCGCACCTCGCTCCGCCACGGCGCAGAGCACGTCACGATCGCGTATCGACGAACACGCTCCGAGCTTGTTGTGGATGAAGAGGAGCTTGGCGAGACGGAGCGCGAAGGGGTGGACATGGCCTTCCTCGTCTCACCACTCGAGTTGATTGGAGAGAACGGGAAGATCACAGGCGTGCGGATGATCAAGAATCGTCTCGGCGAACCAGACGCATCTGGTCGACGCAGCCCCGTTCCCATTGAAGGTTCTGAATACATCCTGAAGGCGGACACGGTCATCCCCGCCGTCTCCCAGGCGGCGGATCTCACCTTCCTTCCGGTGCAGAGCAGCTTTGAGGTTGCTCGCGGTCGCGTGAAGGTGGACCCGGCTACATACGCCACCAACATTCGTGGCGTCTGGGCGTGCGGAGACTTTGTGACCGGTCCCGCAACCATGATTGAGGCGGCGGGCCACGCGAAGAAGTGTGCGTATGCCATTGACCGCTATCTCGCTGGCGCGGTGCAGGTTCAGATCGATGCGAATGTGCGCATCACCAGTTCGTGGCGTCACGACATGCCGGAGTTCTACGACCGCATCCCGCGACAGCACATCCCAGTACTCCCGCTCGCCGAGCGACTCCCGTCCGCCGATGCCACGGTGAACTTCACGACACAGGTCGAGCTTGGATACGGTGCGCAGCAGGCGATCGCCGAGAGCACGCGCTGTCTGATGTGCAACTACAACATCTGGTTCGACCCAATGCGCTGCGTGCTCTGTGGTGCCTGCGCCGACGTCTGCCCCGAGGGGGTCATTCATATGGTGGACATCAATCAGCTGAAGTCCGAAGGGGCGCTCCCTGAGCTCTCTGAGGCATACGGCTGGGAGAACGGTGGGGCGATGATCCTGGACGAGGAGCGCTGCATTCGCTGCGCCCTCTGCGTCAAGCGCTGTCCGTTCGACGCCATTACGATGGAGAAGTTCGAACTGCAGGAGATCAGCTCGGATGGACGCCTCTACAAGGAGTCCTACCGCGATGGTCAGCTCGCCGGTGTTGCCGGCACAGGGGGAGGGGCACAATGAGCCTACTAGCGAAGGTCGATCAGGCGGTTCGCCGATCCTCAGCGTGGCGCTCCATCTTCCGCAACTCCTACCCGAACGACGAGCGCAGCCGCGCGTATGCGGTGATGAACAATGTCTTCCTCCACCTCCACCCAGTGCGCGTGCGTCAGCACGCGGTGAAGTTCGCCTACACCTTCTGCCTCGGTGGCCTCAGCTTCTTCCTCTTCCTCGTCCTCACCGTGACGGGTGTCTATCTGATGTTCTTCTATGCACCATCGGCTACACAGGCGTATTCGGACATCTTGAAGATTCAGACGCTCGTGCCGTTCGGTCAGAACACGCGCAACATCCACCGGTGGGGCGCGCACTTGATGGTCTTCTTCGTCTTCCTGCACATGATGCGCGTCTTCTATCACGGCGCCTATAAGCCGCCACGCGAGTTCAATTGGGTCGTTGGTGTGGTGCTCCTCTTCTTGACGCTGATGCTCAGCTTCACCGGCTACCTGCTGCCGTGGGATCAGATCGCCTACTGGGCGATCACGATCGGATCGAACATGGCCGGCTACGCGCCGCTCCTCAACACGCCATCCAAGCTCCTCCTCCTCGGCGGGCTTGAGGTTGGTCAGAACACTCTGTTGCGCTTCTATGTGCTGCACGTGATGGTCTTCCCACTGCTCGCGGCGGTCTTCCTCGCGGTCCACTTCTGGCGGATCCGCAAGGACGGCGGCATCAGCG
>JBEDBF010000025.1:0-12394 GCA_041177405.1 Chloroflexota bacterium
CAAGTAGTCTCGATTCTGTAACAATCGAAGCTGGGGCCCCTCCCATCTCGCCTTCGGGCGGGCGGGGAGGGGCTTCCGCGTACCCACCCGCTTGCCAGCGGATAGGGAACTAGGCTAGGATCACCCTTCGCTCGATCGCGACCATATTGCCGAAGGAGCTGCCGCATGCCTTCTCGCACCAACCGCGCTGGCTCGACCGGTAACCGCAAGTTCTACTCCCGCATTCCAGAGATCCTCGAAATCCCAAACCTCATTGATCTTCAGACCACATCATTCGCCGCATTTGTCGGCCCTGAGTGGATCCCTGGCGCGACTCCGCTGCCAAAGGGAACGAAGACCTTCCTCGCTGAACTGCTTGAAGAGATCAGCCCAATTCGCGACTTCACCGGAAAGCGCATGGAACTTGCATTCCTTGACTACGAGTTCAAGGATCCGAAAGTCAGCGAAGAGGATGCTCGCGCAAAAGATGCAACGTATGCGCGACCGCTCATGGTCACTGCTGAACTGAAGATCCTTGAGACGGGTGAGATTCGCAGCCAGCAGATCTACATGGGCGACTTCCCGTGGATGACAAGCCAGGGAACGTTCATCATCAATGGAGCGGAGCGCGTTGTTGTATCGCAGCTCGTTCGCTCACCAGGCGTCTTTTACACCGACACGGTCGACCCCGTTTCTGGTCGTGCGCTCTGGTCCGCCAAGGTGATTCCAAATCGCGGCGCATGGCTCGAATTTGAGACGAGCGGCAAGGATCAACTCTACGTCAAGGTCGATCGCAAGCGAAAGCTTCCCGCCACCTCGCTCTTGCGCGCGGTCGGCTACGAAACGAACGATGAGATTGCGGGCCTCTTCTCGCGCATGCCGAGCAACCCAGAGCATCCGTACGTTGCGAACACGCTGGAGAAGGACACCACCGCAACTCGTAGCGAAGCGCTTGTTGAAGTGTACAAGCGACTGCGACCAGGCGATCCACCCACTGGCGACAATGCTCGCTCGCTCGTTGAGAATCTCTTCTTCAATGCACGACGATACGACCTTGGTCGCGTCGGTCGCTACAAGTTCACGCAGCGACTCAAGGAGACGGCTGGTCTCATGAACCTTGAGCTGCCGGGCGATGCAACCCGCACCCTGACGCGCGAAGACCTTGCTGCGATTGTTGGCCACTTGATCATCGCAAACGAGGGCGGTGCACATCGAGACGTCACCGACCACCTCGGTAACCGCCGCGTGCGCGCCAATGGCGAACTGATCCAGAACGCCTTCCGCGTCGGACTGCTGCGCATGGAGCGCGTCATCAAGGAGCGCATGACCATTCAAGAAGACGACAAGGCAACGCCGAGTGCGCTCGTCAACGTGCGTCCAGTGGTCGCCGCCATGAAGGAGTTCTTCGGCGGTTCTCAGCTGAGCCAGTTCATGGACCAGACGAATCCGCTCGCCGAGCTCACGAGCAAGCGCCGACTCTCCGCACTCGGCCCAGGCGGCCTCTCGCGCGAGCGCGCCGGCTTCGACGTTCGCGACGTCCACCACAGCCACTACGGACGCATCTGCCCGATTGAGACGCCAGAAGGTCCGAACATTGGACTGATCGGATCGCTGGCAACCTTCGGCCGCGTCAACGACCTTGGCTTCATTGAGACACCGTACCGCCGCGTAAAGGAGGGTCGCGTCACCAGCGACGTCGTCTACCTCCCCGCCGACGAAGAGGAGCGTTTTGCGATCGCTCAGGCGAACGCCGAACTCGATGAGAACTCGCACCTTGTTGGCGAGCGCATCTACTGCCGTAAGGGTGAAGGCTTCGAACTCGTTGAACCATCGAAGGTCGAGTTCATGGACGTCTCGCCGAAGCAGGTCGTCTCAGTAGCCACCGCGCTCATCCCATTCCTTGAGCATGACGACGCAAACCGCGCCCTGATGGGTTCGAACATGATGCGTCAGGCGGTACCCCTCCTCTCGCCAAACTCGCCGGTCGTTGGCACAGGCGTTGAGGGTCGCGCCGCGCGCGACTCTGGACAGGTGGTGATCGCGCGCCGAGCCGGTGTGGTGACCTCCGTCGCCGCCGACCTGATCGTGGTTGAGCCGGATGACGCGTCGAACAAGAAGGATATGGACCGCTACGTCCTCCTCAAGTTCGTCCGATCAAACCAGGGCACCTGTCTCAATCACCGCCCATCCGTTCAGGTGGGAGATCGCGTGACCCCAGGCCAGGTGATTGCCGACTCCATGTCCACCGATCAGGGCGAGCTCGCACTCGGCCAGAACGTGGTGGTCGCCTACATGTCGTGGGAGGGCTACAACTACGAAGACGCCATCATCATCAGCGAACGACTCGTTCGCGAAGATGTCTTCACCTCGATTCACATTGAGAAGCATGAGACTGAGGCGCGTGAGACGAAGCTGGGCCCTGAAGAGATCACCCGAGACATTGCCAATGTTCCAGAGGAGTTGCTTGCGAGCCTTGACGAGAAGGGTGTGATCCACGTTGGCGCCGCGGTGCGCCCAGGCGACATTCTCGTCGGAAAGATCACGCCGAAGGGTGAGACGGAAGTGACGGCGGAAGAGCGACTCCTCCGCGCGATCTTCGGCGAGAAGGCGCGCGAAGTGAAGGACTCATCGCTGCGACTGCCGCACGGTGAGCGGGGGACGGTGGTGGAGGTGCGCGAGTTCCTCCGCGAAGACGCCGACCTCTCGGCCGGTGTGAACCAGCTGGTACGCGTCTCTGTTGCCCAGAAGCGAAAGATCTCGGTGGGTGACAAGATGGCCGGACGTCACGGGAACAAGGGCGTTGTCTCCCGCATCCTCCCAGTCGAGGACATGCCGTTCCTTCCAGACGGCACTCCTGTTGACATCATCCTCAATCCGCTCGGCGTGCCGAGCCGCATGAACATTGGCCAGCTGCTTGAGACGCACCTCGGCTGGGCGCTTGCGAAGCAGGGCCTGAAGGGCGCCACGCCAGTCTTCGACGGCGCGACCGAAGAGAAGATCATCGCCGAACTTGAAGCGGCCGGCCTGCCGCCTGAGGGAAAGATCGTGCTGCGCGACGGGAAGAGCGGCAAGGAGTTCGACCGACCCGTCACCGTCGGCGTGACCTACATGCTCAAGCTGCACCACTTGGTAGAAGACAAGATCCATGCGCGCTCTACCGGGCCATACAGCCTTATCACCCAGCAGCCGCTCGGTGGCAAGGCGCAGTTCGGCGGACAGCGATTCGGCGAGATGGAGGTCTGGGCGCTTCAGGCGTATGGTGCCGCCAACATCCTCCAGGAGATTCTCACCGTCAAGTCGGACGACGTGGTTGGACGCGTGCAGGCGTACGAGGCGATCGTCAAGGGCGAGCGCATCCAGGCACCGGGCGTTCCAGAGTCGTTCAAGGTACTCGTCAAGGAGTTGCAGAGCCTCGGCATCAACGTGGAGATTCTCAACGCGGAGGACGAGGAGATCGAGCTGCTCGAGGATCCGGGTGGATACGCAACGCCAAACCTTGGCATCAATCTGTCGGGCTTTGAGTCCGGCGCAGACTTCTAAGTAGCGGAACACAGGAAGGAGCGAGAGATGTTGGAAGTCAACAATTTTGACGCGATCCGTGTTGCGCTGGCGAGTCCTGAGCAGATTCGTGGCTGGTCGAAGGGCGAGGTCACCAAGCCTGAGACGATCAACTACCGCACGCTGAAGCCAGAGAAGGACGGCCTCTTTGACGAGCGCATCTTTGGGCCAACGCGCGACTGGGAGTGCTACTGCGGCAAGTACAAGCGCATCCGCTACAAGGGGATCATCTGCGACAAGTGTGGCGTTGAGGTCACCCGATCCAAGGTTCGCCGTGAGCGCATGGGACACATTCAGTTGGCGAGCCCGGTCTCGCACATCTGGTACTTCAAGGGGACGCCGAGCCGCCTCGCGACGCTGCTTGAGATCTCACCCCGCAATCTGGAGAAGGTCCTCTACTTCGCGCAGTACATCGTCACGAGTGTTGACGAAGCGGCACGCAAGGAGGCCCTCAAGGGTCTTGATGATGAGCTCGCCGGACGTGGTGGCGGTGCCACTGCAGAGGAAGAGAGCGAGATCAATGCGCGCCTGAAGCGGCAGCTCACGGAGTTGGAGCGCGAGATTCGCGCACGACTCGAGCAGGTTGAGTCCGATCGCGCCGAGAAGGCCCAGGGGATGGGTGAGGCGGCACAGATTACCGAGAAGGCCATCAACGACCTAGGGGAGGCGGCGGCCGATGGCGCCATCATCTTCGAGCCAACCGCAGAAGTGATCGTTGCCGATCGCGCTCTCGGGGGTAAAGAGGCGAAGGCACGGCTTCGCGCCGTCCTCACGCAGGCATCCCTCGACGCTGAAGAGGCATTCACCAATCAGAAGGAGCAGATCAGCAAGGATGGCGAGCAGAAGCGCGCCGACCTGAAGGCGCTCGCTGAAGGTGAGATCGCTGGGCTCCGCGCCAACGCGAAGACCTCTGCGCAGAGTCGCAAGGAAGAGATCGCGAAGGAGAAGAAGGCACTCCTTGGCCTGAAGCCGTACCAACTTCTCCCTGAGATTGGTCGCGATGACGAACTCGACAGCTTCCGCACCCTGGACGCGAAGTTCGGGAGCGAGCGCCCACGCGGTGCACGCATCTTCCGCGCTGGGATGGGTGCTGAAGCGGTTCGCGAACTGATCGAACAGATTGACCTTGATAAGGAGTCGAAGGAGCTCGCCGTTGAAGTGCGCAACACCGCAGGGATGCGCCGCAAGAAGGCGATCAAGCGCCTCCGACTGATTGAAGCCTTCCGCCGCTCTGGCGCGCGACCTGAGTGGATGATCCTCTCCGTTCTCCCGGTAATCCCACCAGACCTGCGCCCAATGGTGCAGCTCGATGGCGGTCGATTTGCCACCTCGGACCTGAATGATCTCTACCGCCGAGTCATCAATCGCAACAACCGCCTCAAGCGCCTCATCGAACTCGGCGCGCCCGAGATCATCGTGCGCAACGAGAAGCGCATGCTCCAGGAGGCGGTTGACGCCCTCATCGATAACGGCCGACGTGGACGCGCCATCTCTGGCACCGGCAACCACCGCCTGAAGTCGCTCAGCGACATGCTCAAGGGGAAGCAGGGTCGCTTCCGCCAGAACCTGCTCGGCAAGCGCGTTGACTACTCCGGACGATCCGTCATCGTGGTTGGTCCAGAGTTGAAGCTGCACGAGTGCGGTATCCCGAAGAAGATGGCGCTCGAACTCTTCAAGCCATTCGTGATGCGACAGCTCGTTGAGTTGGGCCACGCGCACAACATCAAGAGCGCGAAGCGCCTCACCGAGCGCGCAACGGACGCCGTCTGGGATGTGCTCGCCGACGTGATCCAGGATCACCCGGTTCTGCTGAACCGCGCGCCGACGCTGCACCGACTCGGCATCCAGGCGTTCATGCCAGTGCTCGTGGAAGGTTCCGCCATCCGCATTCACCCGCTCGTCTGCACCGCGTTCAACGCCGACTTTGACGGCGACCAGATGGCGGTACACGTGCCGCTCTCCGAGGCGGCACAGCAGGAGGCGCGCGAGTTGATGCTCTCCGCCAACAACCTGCTCTCACCAGCAGACGGCACGCCGATCGTGACGCCAACGCAGGACATGGTGCTCGGCTGCTTCTACCTGACGCAGGAGCGCGCGCTCGAGCCAGGCGAAAAGCGCCGCCGCTTCTCGGATGAGACGGAGGCCCTCCTCGCCTATGAACTCGGCCAAGTGAAGTTGCACGCCCCAATTGATGTCACTGCACGCGTCTGGGACGAAGCGGCAGACGGCATTGTTGAACAGCGGGTAGAGACGACGATCGGTCGAGTCAAGTTCAACCAGATCCTTCCAGACCGACTCCGCTTCGTGAACAAGGAGATGGCGCGCGCCGACCTGCGCAAGCTGATCAGCCGCTCCTTCGAACTGCTCGGCAAGGGCGAGACGGCACTCCTCGCCGATGGCATCAAGCGCGTCGGCTTCGAGGCGGCCACCCGCGGCGGCATGACGATCTCTGTCTTTGACATCGCCATGGCGAAGGGGAAGAAGGCGATCATCGCCGAGGCAGACAAGGATGTTGCCAAGGTCGATAGCCAGTACACCCAGGGCCTCATTACCGAGGATGAGCGCTACAAGAACGTCATCCGACTCTGGCAGAAGGCCACGGGCGAGATCGGCACCGCCATGATGGATGAGTTGAACGCAAAGGTGGGTGGCGTTGATCCACAGTTCCACCCACTCCTCATGATGACGAACTCTGGTGCACGCGGAAACAAGGGAAACATCGGTCAGCTTGGAGCCATGCGCGGACTGATGGCGGATCCCTCGGGCCGCATCATTGACGTTCCGGTGAAGTCCAACTTCCGTGAAGGGATGACCGTTCTTGAGTACTTCATCTCAACGCACGGAGCACGCAAGGGCTTGGCGGACACCGCGCTCCGCACCGCCGACTCCGGATACCTGACGCGACGTCTCGTTGACGTTGCACAAGACGTCATTGTGCGCATCGCCGATTGCGGCACACTCGAGGCCACAGAGATCACGCTCGCAGATACGGCCGAAGTTATCGGGAGCGAGTGGCCGATCAGCGATGACCATCAGGATATGCCAGAGCTACGCGCCGCCTTTGCACGCCGCATGGTTGGTCGACTCGCCGCGGCGGACATGAAGGCGGGCAGTGAAAAGATTGAGCGCGGCACTGAGTTGACTGATGCGCTCGCTGCAGTCATCGCGGCCAGCGGTGCAAAGTCGGTCGAGGTGCGTTCGCCGTTGAGCTGTGTTGCCCAAGCGGGAGTCTGCCAGGCCTGCTACGGCCGCAATCTTGCAACGGGGGAGATCATCGCGCTCGGCGAGTCTGTAGGCATCATGGCGGCGCAGTCAATCGGCGAGCCAGGGACGCAGTTGACGATGCGCACGTTCCACACTGGCGGCGTTGCTGGTGTTGACATCACGGCCGGCCTTCCACGTGTTGAGGAGCTCTTCGAGGCTCGAAAGCCGAAGGGGAAGGCAGAGATCAGCCGCATCGATGGCGTGGTCGAAGTCATTCGAAGCGAAGCGGGAACCGTCGTTGAAGTCACGCACCGCGAAGTGTACGAAGTGGAGCTCGATCTCCCGATTGATGCCTCGATCACCGCGCGCGAAGGCGATCTGCTTGAGGCGGGTCAGCTGATCGGCACCTCAGCCACACAGGGCGACCTCACCGCGCCGGTGAAGGGGATGCTGGTGAAGTCGAAGGATGGGCTCGTGATCCGCGCTGAAGATGTGGTCCCAGCCTCCAAGTACCCAATTCCGCACAACGCCAAGCTGCTCGTCAAGAGCGGCGACAAGGTGCGCGCCGGTGACCCGCTCACCGACGGCCCGCTCGACCCGCAGGAGCTGCTGGAGGTCCGCGGCCGAGCTGAGGTCCAGAACTACCTGGTCAAAGAGGTCCAGAAGGTCTACCGAAGCCAGGGTGTAACAATCTCAGACAAGCACATCGAGATCATCGTTCGCCAGCTCCTGCGTAAGGTGCGGGTAGATAACCCAGGCGATACGCGCCTCCTGCCAACGGAGCTCGCCGACCGGCTCGAGTTCGAGCGTGAGAACGCCCGCGTACTGGCTGAGGGTGGCGAGCCGGCCACGGCGCAGCCACAGTTGCTGGGTGTAACAAAGGCATCCCTGAATACCGAAAGCTTCCTCGCCGCCGCCTCCTTCCAGGAGACCACGCGCGTGCTCACCGAGGCGGCGATCACGGGGGCACGAGACCGCCTGGTCGGCCTCAAGGAGAACGTCATCATCGGCAAGCTCATCCCTGCCGGGACAGGTGCTCCTGACGCGGTTGCCAAGCGCAAGGCGGAGGAGAAGCTCCGAGCCGCTGCCGCCCTCGCAGGCGGGGAGCTCCCAGCAGACTTCGGTCAGGACGACTTCAACGTCTTCCTCCAGACCGAGGATGCCGCAGGCCCTCAGGACGACGTCTCCCAGCTGGTCGCCCTCCTCACGGAGGAGAAGCCAGCCCCAGAAGGGGAGGAGTTCAACCCACTCGCCGCCGACGCGGCAGCCGCCAAGGAGGCGGACGGGGGGTCAAAGGAGTAACGAGCCGATCGGCCGCTGAGCACGGTGCTTTGACACCCTGAGCACGAGGCTGCTACGCTCCACCGTCCGTGCCACTGTGGCTCTGCCACCAGGGGCGTTCAGCTGGAAGCCAGGAGAGATAAGGAGCGCGCGCGAACTGTGCCTACGATCAATCAGCTCGTTCGAAAGGGACGCAAGACCAAGGTAAGCAAGGTCAAGGCGTCCGCGTTCCGAAAGAACTGGAACGGCATTAAGCAGCGACAAGAGGTTGCTGAGGGCGCCCCAATGAAGCGTGGCGTCTGCCTGATCGTGCGCACCATGACACCGAAGAAGCCGAACTCCGCGCTGCGAAAGATTGCGCGTGTGAAGTTGACAAACCAGATGGAAGTCACCGCCTACATCCCAGGCATCGGCCATAACCTTCAGGAGCACAGCGTGGTGCTCGTCCGTGGTGGACGCGTGAAGGACCTTCCGTCCGTGAAGTACCACATCGTCCGTGGTGCACTCGACGCGTCGGGCGTGAAGGATCGGATGCAGAGTCGCTCGAAGTACGGCGCGAAGTCCGCCGTTGAAGCGAAGAAGAAGTAAGCAATGCCACGTCGTACAACGATCCCACGAAAGCTGAAGTACGAAGTTGTACCGGCGAACAAGACGATCGACCGCTTCGTCGTCAAGGTGAT
Source organism: Chloroflexota bacterium (assembly GCA_041177405.1). Classification (GTDB taxonomy): domain Bacteria; phylum Chloroflexota; class Limnocylindria; order Limnocylindrales; family Limnocylindraceae; genus Limnocylindrus. The sequence continues at coordinate 8,703 of JBEDBF010000025.1, forward strand.
GCTCAGCGGAAAGCGCGGCCTCGCCGAGCGAATTCTCCGCGAGACACTTGAGCGAATCGAGAGCCAGGCGAACAAGCCGGGCCTCGAAGTTCTCGACCTTGCGCTTCGAAACGCGACTCCGCTCATTGAGGTGAAGCCCCGCCGAGTTGGTGGTGCCACGTACCAAGTGCCAGTTGAGATTCGCGGCGAGCGCCGCCTCAGCCTCGGCGTGCGCTGGCTCGTCCAGGCGGCACGTAAGCGCTCAGGGAAGAGCATGGTCGACAAGCTTGCCGCCGAGTTCATGGATGCATCCAACAATCTTGGTGCCGCAGTGAAGCGTCGCGAAGAGACCCACAAGATGGCGGAGGCGAACAAGGCCTTCAGCCACTTCCGCTTCTAAGAGGGAACTGAGATGGCACGAACAACTCCACTTGAGCGAACCCGAAACATCGGGATCATTGCGCACATTGACGCCGGAAAGACCACGGTCACCGAGCGCATCCTCTTCTACACCAAGAAGATCCACAAGATCGGCGAAGTGCACGAAGGTGCTGCGACGATGGACTGGATGGAGCAGGAGCAGGAGCGCGGCATCACCATTACCGCCGCGGCAACGACCTGCGCCTGGAAGGACCATACGATCAACATCATCGATACGCCCGGGCACGTGGACTTCACCGTTGAAGTGGAGCGCTCGCTGCGCGTCCTCGACGGCGCCGTGGTGATCTTTGACGGCGTTGCGGGCGTAGAGCCGCAGTCCGAAACCGTCTGGCGCCAGGCCGACCGCCACGCCGTCCCACGCTTCTGCTTCATCAACAAGTTGGACCGCACTGGTGCCGACTTCTGGCGCTGCTTCGACATGATCAAGGACCGCCTCGGCGCAAACGCCGTGCCCCTTCAGTTGCCAATCGGCGCGGAAGACAAGTTCGAAGGAGTCATCGACCTCATCGCCATGGAGGAGATCGTCTATCTCGACGACAAGGGCGAAAAGAGTGAGCGACGACCAATCCGAGCAGAGTTGAAGGCCGAGGCCGACAAGTGGCACGCCTTCCTGCTCGATCAGGCGGCGGGGCAGACCGATAAGCTCACGGAGATCTACTTGGAGACGGGGACGCTGAACCAAGATCAGGTCCGCGAAGGCGTTCGCGCGGGCACCCTCAACTACAAGTTCGTTCCAGTCCTTACCGGTTCCGCCCTCAAGAACAAGGGCGTGCAGCCAATGCTCGACGCAGTTGTCGAATATCTCCCAAGCCCGCTCGACGTCCCTGGCGTCAAGGGGACAAATCCACGTGACGTCAGCGATGAGCTTTCGCGACCCGTCGAGGACGATGCGCCGTTTGCCGCACTCGCATTCAAGATTGCCGCTGATCCATTCGTTGGAAAGCTCGGCTTCTTCCGCGTCTACTCAGGTGTCTTGAAGGCTGGCTCCTACGTCCTCAACCCAGCCAAGGGGAAGAAGGAGCGCATCGGTCGCCTCATCCGCCTTCACGCCAACCATCGTGAAGAGATCGATGAAGTGCGAACGGGTGACATTGCCGCCGCAATCGGCTTGAAGGATACGTTTACGGGCGACACGCTCTGCGATCCTGAGAACCCAATCGTCCTTGAATCCATGACCTTCCCAGATCCAGTGATTGAGCTCAGCGTGGAGCCGAAGACGAAGGCTGACCAGGAGAAGATGGGCGTGGCCCTGCAGCGCCTTGCCGAAGAGGATCCAACCTTCCGCGTCCACACCGACCAGGAGTCGGGACAGACGCGCATCGCCGGCATGGGCGAGCTCCACCTGGACATCATCGTTGACCGCATGGTGCGCGAATTCAATGTGGCCGCAAACATCGGCCGACCGTCGGTCTCCTATCGCGAGACGATTCGCAAGCGCGCGAATGGCGAAGGCCGATTCGTCCGCCAGTCAGGCGGTAAGGGTCAGTACGGTCACGCGGTGATCGTTGCCGAGCCTGGCGAGAAGGGGAGCGGCTACGTCTTCATTGACAAGATCGTTGGCGGCTCCGTCCCACGCGAATTCATCAAGCCGATCTCTGAAGGCATCCGCGAGGCGCTTCAGACCGGAATCTATGCGGGCTTCCCAGGCGTCGACGTCACTGTCACCTTGGTCGACGGCTCGTACCACGACGTCGACTCGTCAGAAATGGCCTTCAAGATCGCCGGCTCCATGGCGCTGAAGGATGCCTTCCCGAAGGCTGATCCAGCCGTGCTCGAGCCTGTCATGGGCGTCGAGGTGACGATGCCAGAGCAGTTCATGGGTGACGTGATGGGCGACCTTAACAGCCGTCGTGGGCAGGTGCTCGGCATGGAGAATCGCGGCACGACGCAGGTCGTCAAGGCGCATGTCCCGCTTGCGACGATGTTCGGGTACGCTACCGATCTTCGATCGATGACCCAGGGACGAGCAGCCTTCTCCATGGAGCTCTCCCACTACGCCGAGGTTCCGTCGCATATTGCGCAGGAGCTCGTGGCGAAGAACAAGTCCGCGGCGCAGGCATAACGGCGTCGCCCTGTCGGTTGGTTTTAGAAAAGCAGTAGAGAAGAAGGAAGGAGTTCGAGATGGCAAAGGGGAAGTTTGAGCGGTCGAAGCCGCACGTCAATATCGGAACGATCGGGCACATCGACCACGGCAAGACGAGCCTGACCGCCGCGACAACGCGCCAGAAGAGCGTGAGCGCGGCATCACGATCTCGATCTCGCACGTCGAGTACGAGACCGACGCCCGTCACTACGCGCACGTCGACTGCCCAGGGCACGCCGACTACATCAAGAACATGATCACCGGTGCCGCCCAGATGGACGGCGCCATCCTCGTCGTCGCCGCCACGGACGGCCCGATGCCACAGACCAAGGAGCACGTCCTGCTGGCCAAGCAGGTCGAGGTGCCGTTCATCGTCGTCTTCTTGAACAAGTGCGACATGGTCGACGACCCTGAGTTGCTGGATCTCGTCGAGCTTGAGGTGCGCGAGCTCCTCAGCAAGTACGACTTCCCAGGCGACAAGATCCCGGTCGTCCGCGGGTCGGCCCTGAAGGCCCTTGAGGCGAAGGATGATCCATCGGATCCTGCCTACGCCCCGATCCAGGCGCTGATGGATGCCGTTGACTCGTACATCCCAACGCCAACCCGCGAGGTCGACAAGCCGTTCCTGATGCCTGTCGAAGACGTCTTCGGCATCAAGGGCCGCGGCACCGTCGCCACCGGCCGCATCGAGCGCGGCATCGTCAAGGTCGGCGACGAAGTCGAGCTTGTCGGCATCACCGCGACCCGCAAGATCGTCGTCACCGGCGTCGAGATGTTCAAGAAGCTCTTGGACGAAGGACGCGCCGGCGACAACACGGGCCTGCTCCTGCGCGGCATCGAGCGCGAGGAGATCCAGCGCGGCCAGGTGCTGGCGAAGTCCGGCTCCGTCACCCCGCACACCAAGTTCAACGCCGAGGTCTACGTCCTCACCAAGGACGAAGGCGGACGGCACACGCCGTTCTACAACGGCTACCGTCCGCAGTTCTACCTGCGCACGACCGACGTCACCGGCTCGATCGGCCTCCCCGCGGGCGCCGAGATGATCATGCCGGGCGACAACGTCGAGATGACGGTCGAGCTGATCACCCCGATCGCGATCGAGGTTGGTCAGCGCTTCGCCATCCGCGAGGGCGGCCGCACCGTTGGTGCCGGCTCCATCACGAAGATCACCGAGTAACCGATGGCCAAG